>JAQGKA010000093.1 GCA_028290355.1 Tardiphaga sp.
CGCGCGCTTGAACTCGATGTGCTGCGGACGCAGGCCCAGCGGCTTGTTGATGACGAGGTCCGCCACCAGCGTGCCGACCCAGGCGATAGCGACATTGGAATACAGCGCCAGCGTCTGTTCCAGCGCCTTGTAGACGCCGATCTCCATCAGCAGCAGCGCCACCAGCACGTTGAACACCAGCCAGACGACACGGCCGGGGTGGCTGTGGGTGAGGCGGGAGAAGAAGTTCGACCAGGCGATCGAGCCGGCATAGGCGTTGGTGACGTTGATCTTGATCTGCGAGAGAATGACGAAAGTGCCGGTCAGCGCCAGCGCCAGATCCGGCTGCGACAGCACATAGCGAAACGCTTCGAGATACATATGCGCGGGTTCGGCGGCGTGTTCGGCCGATATGCCGTGGGTCAGCGCGAAGAAGGCGAGGAAGGACCCTGCCAGCAATTTGACCGCGCCGACGATGATCCAGCCGGGTCCTGCGCACAGCAGCGCGACCCACCACGAGGTCTTCGAGCTGCGGCGGTCGCGCGGCAGGAAGCGCAGGAAGTCGACCTGTTCGCCGATCTGCGCCACCAGTGCGAACACCACGGAGGCCGCTGTCCCGAACAGCAGCAGATCGAGGTGGCCGGCGGGATCGCCGTGCTCGCCGGGAAACCTGGTCCACTCGACGAAGGAATGCCGGCTGGCATAGGCGATGGCCGCGAAGGGCAGCAGGTTGAGTACCAGCCAGATCGGCTGGGTCCACAGCTGGAAGCGGCTGATCAGCGTGATGCCGTGGGTCACCAGCGGGATGATCACCACCGCGCTGATCAGGTAGCCGATCGGCCGCGGGATATCGAAGCACATCTCCAGCGCCACCGCGAGGATGACCGCCTCGATGGCAAAGAAGATGAAGGTGAAGGACGCGTAAATCAGCGAGGTAATCGTTGAACCAATATAGCCGAAGCCGGCGCCGCGGGTCAGCAGGTCGATGTCGATGCCGCATTTTGCGGCATGGTAGGCGATCGGCAGGCCGCAAAAGAAAATGATGATGCTGACCACGAGGATCGCCGTGGCGGCGTTGGTGACGCCGTAGTTGATGGTGATGGTGCCGCCGATGGCTTCCAGCGCCAGGAACGAGATCGCGCCCAGCGCGGTGTTGGCGACCCGGGCCGCGGACCAGCGCCGCGCGCTCTTCGCGGTAAAGCGCAGCGCATAGTCTTCCAGTGTCTGGTTGGCGACCCATTGGTTGTACTGGCGCCTGACACGGTCGATGCGCTGTCGCCCTGCCACTCTTTCGCTCCTGACCCGTCCGACTACGCATGCTGCGCGCCGTGAAAACCTACGTCGCCATTTTGCGGTGCAGTATACGCGATCTCGCGTATCTGTGCACCGCACAAACTCAGCAATTCTTGCCTCACCAATAGGCGTACTCGAAACCAGTGGGGTAGAAATGTCAGACGAGAAGAAACCGGGCTTACAGTCGCCGTTGCGGCGAAAACTGCTGATGGGGATGGCCGCGCTGCCCGCCGTGACCATGATGCCGCGCCCATCTTTTGCGCAGGCTCCGGCCACCTCGGCCATCAATACCACGGGTCTGGCGGTCACCGACACCGAAGTTACCGTCGGCATCCTGCATTCCGCCACCGGCACCATGGCGATTTCGGAAACCGGATCGATCGAAGCCGAGAAGCTCGCCATCGAGCAGATCAACGCCATGGGCGGCGTGCTCGGCCGCAAGATCAAGTTTATCCAGGAAGACGGTGCCTCGGACTGGCCGACCTTCGCCGAAAAGGCCAAGAAGCTCCTGGTCAACGACAAGGTCGCCGCCATCATGGGCTGCTGGACCTCGGCGTCGCGCAAGGCGGTGCTGCCGGTCATGGAGCAGTACAACGGCATGCTGTACTACCCGACCTTCTATGAAGGCCTCGAGCAGTCCAAGAATGTCATCTACACCGGCCAGGAAGCCACCCAGCAGATCCTCGCCGGCATCAACTGGATCACCAAGGAGAAGGGCGCCAAGTCGTTCTACTTCATCGGCTCCGATTACATCTGGCCGCGCACCTCGAACAAGATCGCGCGCAAGCACATCGAGAACATGCTCAAGCTCAAGGTCGTGGGTGAAGAGTATTTCCCGCTCGGCCACACCCAGTTCAACTCGGTCATCAACAAGATCAAGCTGACCAAGCCCGACGTGATCTTCACCGACGTGGTCGGCGGCTCCAACGTCGCCTTCTACAAGCAGCTCAAGGCGGCCGGCATCGACCTGTCGAAGCAGACGCTGCTGACCATCTCCGTCACCGAGGACGAAATCGACGGTATCGGCGGCGAGAACATTGCGGGCGCCTATGCCTGCATGAAGTACTTCCAGTCGCTGAAGAACGACAACAACGCCAAGTTCGTGCCCGCCTTCCACAAGATGTGGGGCGAGAAGACTGTGATCGGCGACGTAACCCAGGCTGCGTATCTGGGGCCGTGGCTGTGGAAACTCACGGTCGAGAAGGCCGGCAGCTTCGACATCGACAAGATCGCGGCGGCCTCGCCGGGGATCGAATTCAAGGGGGCGCCGGAAGGTTACGTCCGGATCCACGAGAACCACCACCTGTGGTCCAAGACCCGCGTCGGCAAGGCCCGTCTCGATGGCCAGTTCGACGTGGTCTACGAAACCGCAGATCTGGTCGAGCCGGATCCGTTCCCCAAGGGTTACCAGTAAGCTTCAAGAGCTCCCTGACGCGGACGACCTATCCGCGAAACACAACCCCGCGTCGTTCGCGACGCGGGCCCTTTCCCTGACGGAGGACGGACCGATGTTCGGCGACTATTCGATTGGCGATCTCGGCGCCATCTTCGCGATGCAGGGGTTTGCGGGGCTGATCCTGTTCTCGGTCTACGTGCTGATGGCACTGGGCCTGGCGATCATCTTCGGCCAGATGGGCGTCATCAACATGGCCCATGGCGAGTTCATGATCCTCGGCGCCTACGTGACGTGGCTGACGTCGAACTTCTTCCAGGCCTTTCTGCCGTCGCTGTTCTCCGGCTACTTCTTCGTCGCGATGATATTGGCCTTCATCGCCTCCGGTGCGCTGGGGATGCTGGTCGAATGGGCGCTGATCCGGCATCTCTACAAGCGCCCGCTCGATACGCTGCTGGCCACCTGGGGCCTCAGCCTGATCCTGCAGCAGGCCTATCGCTCGATCTTCGGCGCGCGTGAAGTCGGCGTCGAACTACCGCAATGGATGATGGGATCGAAGCAGATCACCGACAGCATCGAAGTGCCGATCAACGGCATCTTCGTGATGTGCTTGACGCTGCTGATCACCATGGCGGTCGCCTACATCATGTACAAATCGCGC
>JAQGKA010000099.1 GCA_028290355.1 Tardiphaga sp.
TTCGACCGGCGCCAGCGCTGCACCTTCAACTAGACTTTCGAGCAATATGTCTCGACGCGGGTAGGAGACGGGAGCAACAGCATCGGGCTGCAGATGCTGCAGCGCCATGCGGAGCTGCTGACGCGGATCGAGCAGCGTTTTGGCGTGCCGCACCAGATCGTGGTGGCGATCTGGGGGCTGGAATCGGATTACCGCCGCGACTACATCGGCAAGATGCCGGTGATCCGGACGCTCACGACCATGGCCCATGATTGCCGCCGCACCGAGCTGTTCCAGGGCGAGCTCTTGGCGGCGCTGAAGATCCTGCAGCGCGGCGACCTTCCGCAGCGCGATCTGATCGGCGCCTTTGCCGGCGAGATCGGCCAGACGCACTTTTTGCCGTCGTCCTACATCAAATACGGCGTCGATTTCGACGGCAACGGCCATGTCGACCTCCGCCACAGCGTGCCGGACGTGCTGGCCTCCACCGCCAACCTCTTGCACACCGCCGGTTTCAAGAACGGCGCGCCCTATGGCGAGGGCACCGCGAATTTCGAGGCGATGCGCGAGTGGAACAGGGCGACGATCTATCGCAAGACCATCGCCTATTTCGCCGATCGGCTGTCGCAGGGGCGGTAAGCGCCATCCCCCTTCATCAATTCAAAACCACGCTGGAGATTACACAGTCGCGGTGAGACTCCGTTAACTCCCAAAGTCGCAATTTACCGGCCAATAGAACCTGGCCGGCTGAACTTGGCCAGGACAACTTGGCCAGGACAAACTGGCGACGCGAACTGGCGGCGGGGATAACGGACGTGACCACAGACGAGGCGCGACAGGCCGGGAGGCTCCCATGCTGAGCGTGCCGACGCTGTTCACGGTGTTCACCGTCAACTTCCTGGCGATGGGCCTGGTCTGGACCTACATCATGACCAGCTACCCGAATTTCGCGGCCGCGCGCTACTGGACCGCCGCCGCCTTCGCCGCCGCAACCGGCACCGGCCTGTCGATGCTGCGCGGCGCGGTCGATCCCTGGATTCCGATCGTACTCGGCGGCGCGCTGCTGTTGCTGGCCTCCAGCCTGGGCGCCATGGGCATCAGCCAATTCTATCACAGGAAGGTGGCGTGGCAGCCTTATCTGACGATCATCGCTGTCAGCGTCGTCGCCATCGCGGTGTTCACGCTGTGGCACGACGACATGCCGATCCGGACCCTGGTCTATTCGCTCGGCCAGTCGCTCACCATGGCGATGACGCTGCCGCTGGTGCTGTCCCGCCGGGATGATGGCGGCAACCCCGGCGCGCGGATGGCCGGCGCCATCGCCTTGCTGGTGATCACCGTGCATGCGGTGCGCTCCGGCGCCGGCCTGCTGCAAATCGGCGGCGCCATGACGCTGACCGATTTCAACAGCTTCCAGGCCGTCATGGTGCTGCTGCTGGTGTTCCTGTCGATGGCGTGGAATTTCGGCTTCCTCTTGATGGCGATCGACGCGCTGCGCCGCGAGGTCGCCGATCTCGCGCTGGTCGACGATCTCACCGGCGTCGCCAACCGCCGCCATCTGCTGCAGCGCCTCACCGAGCAATGCGCGCTGTCGCTGCGCACGGAGAAACCCTTCGCGCTGCTGGCGATCGATCTCGACGGCTTCAAGGAAATCAACGACGGCTTCGGCCATGCCGCCGGCGACGCCTGTCTGCGGCGGTTCACCGCGATGGCGCAAACAAAACTGCGGCCCGGCGATCTATTCGCCCGCAGCGGCGGCGATGAATTCTGCGTCGTGCTGCCGGCCACCGCGCTTCATGAGGGCGCGATCATCGCGCGCCGCATTATCGAGGCCTGCCGTGACGACGCTGCGGCCTGCGCGCCCGGCGACATCCCCGTCGCCGCCTCGATCGGCGTGGCGCAGTGGCAGCCGTCCATCGGCAACCTCCCCGAACGTCTGATCGCGAGCGCGGACCAGGCGCTGTACCGCGCCAAGAAGGACGGCAAGAACCGCTATGCAGTCTGCGACTTCGCCACCCCGCCGCTGGCGCCGGAGGTGGACGCGGCGGAGGCAGCGCCCGTGCCGATGCGGCGCACGGTGGCATAGGGGCGGCGGCGATGCTGAACTTCTCGACATTGTGGGTCATCTATCTCGGCAACTTCGTCGGGACCGGCCTGGTGTGGGTCTATGTCGCGCGCAGCTATCCGAACTTCGGCGCGGCGCGGTTCTGGTGCGCGGGGTCGTTCGTCGTCGCGGCCGGCGCGGGGATATCGCTGCTGCGCGGCGTCGTCGATCCCCTGGTGCCGATCCTGCTCGGCAACGGCGTGATGGTGCTCGCCTCCTGTCTCTGCGTCATGGGCGTGCAGCGGTTCTACGACCGGCCGGTGGCATGGCGCGCCAGCGCGCTGATCGTCGGCGGCACCCTGACCGGCCTGGCCTTCTTCGCGGTCGGGCGCGACGACATGCCGGCGCGGATCGTGGTCTACTCGCTGGCCCAGTCGATTCCGCTATTGCTGGCGCTACCGCTGCTGCTGTCGCGCCGCATCGGCCGCGGCGGTCCGGGCGCCCGCATGGCCGGCTATCTCGCGCTGGTGATGATCGCGCTCTATGTCATCCGCTCGGTCGCCTGCCTGCTGCGGGTCGATGGCGAGGTGAGCTTCGTCGGCTTCAATGTCCTGCAGGCCGTGCTGATCGCGCTGTTGATGTTCATGGCGATGGCGTGGAATTTCAGCTTCCTGCTGATGGCGATCGACCGGCTGCGCGGCGAGGTCGCCGCGCTGGCGCTGGTCGACGATCTCACCGGCGTCGCCAACCGACGCCATCTGCTGCAGCGCCTCACCGAGCAGTGCGCGCTGTCGCTGCGCACGCAAAAACCCTTTGCACTGCTGGCGATCGATCTCGACGGCTTCAAGCTGATCAATGACAGCTACGGTCACGCCGCCGGCGACGAATGCCTGCGGCAGTTCACCCGCGCCGCGCAAAGCCGGCTGCGCCCCGGCGACATGCTGGCGCGCGCCGGCGGCGACGAATTCTGCATCGTGCTGCCCGCCACTGGCCTGCATGAAGGCGCCGTGATCGCGCGCCGTATCCTCGAAGCCTGCCGCGACGCGGCCGCAGCCTGCGCGCCCGGCGACATCCCCGTCGCCGCCTCGATCGGCGTGGCGCAGTGGCAGCCGTCCATCGGCATCTATCCCGAACGCCTGATCGCCGCCGCCGACCAGGCGCTCTACGCCGCCAAGCACGACGGCAAAAATCGCTACGCGGTGTGCGACCACGCGCCGCCGCTGGTGCCGGTGTCCGAGGAAACGCTCGTGCCGATGCGCACGGTGGCGTGAGGGGCCAGGCCTCCGCGCGGTTTCGGGCAACCCAACGGCTCAGCGCCATACCCCGCGTTGAAAATTGGCGATATCGCTATCTCCGCGAACTGCCGCGCGAACGGGGTCGACAAATTTCCGCTGGCGAGGCAATAGCGGACCTATTCCGGACGGCGTCTGAAGACCGTTCGCGACCCGAGGCTGTCATTTTATCGCTGGCAAGCAACCCAAGGGCGGACATCGCGTTCTTGGTTCATAGAGCATTTTTAACCTTTAACCATAACCATTCCAACGTTGGTCGTGGCAGGCGCCGCCCGAAAAATTGAAACATGTGTTTTTCCTCAAGCTAAGGTGGGCTGCTAGCGCGGCGACGCGGTAGACTGGAGGACCATCCGGAAGTGGAAGCGCACGAATTGCCATCACGGCGCTACCTGACAGCGTGGTATGCCATATCTGTCTGTCTGCTGTTGCTTTTACCGGCGTGGAAATTTGGCTTCCCGGTCTGGCGATTGCCGCGGGCTCAGTGGCTGCCCTTCGCCTGTCTTGCGGCCGCCTTCGTGGTCAGTGCCGGTATCGCTGCGCTGCTCCGACCCACGGTTCGAGGGCGGGGCCTGTGGCTGGTAGCCGTGTCCACGATCGCGATTTTCGGCATCGTCTTCCTCGGCTTCATTGTCGCGAAGATCGATTTCTCTCGCGCCATCACTCTTGCTGTGTTCGTGTTGGCAGTGGCGCTTGTTCAAGCGCCGTATGTGGTCGGAACCTCGCGATTGCATCGCGCTCTGGCGCTGGGTGTTCTGGTCGCCATGGTGGCCGCTGGCATCCTTGCACCGAGTCTTGCCTGGCAGGTGTCGCTGCACAGCTCGGCTTTGATAAAGACCGCGTACTACAATCTGGACATCGATAGGTATTCAGGCGTTTTGCCGAAGCCTACGGTCCACGGCGGAGCACTGGCGCGGATCGACGATCGCTATCTTCTGATCACCGGAGACGGTCACCTGTATCTCTTTGGCTGGGAGGCGGGGACGGACCGTCTGAAGGTCACGCCGCTCCCGTATCGAGTTCCGATCAACGGAGGTGCGTTTGCCGCGGCTGCTGGACGCTCATGGGCAATTCCTCCGAGCGAGGGGCTGCCTCAGGAAGAGCAGAGGGTCGACGCCGGACGCGAGGTACTGAACAGCGAGTGGTTCCGCACGTACGGCCTGCTGGTGCAGGAGATTGGATCCAACGCACGCGTCTTCGTCTCGCACGACTACTGGAACGCCACCCAGGAGTGTTGGGTCGAGCGGGTGTCGGTGCTGGAATCGGATCGCGGGGCCATTCTTCGCGGTGCGGCGGGCCCCGAATGGAAGACCCTTTACGAGACGACTCCGTGTCTGCCAGTCCGCGGCGAGGGCCGGCGCCACGGCATCCCGTTCGTCGGCTATTTCGGCGGCGGCCGAATGGCGCTGCTTGATGCGCAAACGCTGCTGCTGACCGTCGGAGATTTCGGTTTCGACGGGGTTGCCGCGGTTGAGGCGCAAGCACAAAATCCGGCGACGTCTTACGGCAAGACAATCGCCGTCAACATCGCCGACGGCCACGCCACGCCGTTCACCCTTGGTCATCGGAATCCACAGGGCCTCTACGTCGATCAGTCAGGAACCATATGGTCAACCGAGCACGGTCCACAGGGGGGTGACGAACTCAATCGATTGGTTCGCGGCGCAAACTATGGCTGGCCGTACGCGACGTACGGAACGGACTATGGGTCGTTCTCGTGGCCTCTGAACAAGCCCGAAGCGGAACAGCAGGGATATCAGATTCCGGTATTCGCCTGGGTTCCGGCGATCGCAGTCTCGAATCTGCTCGTCGTCGAGCACGGGCTATTTACGCAGTGGCGCGGCGACCTGCTGATCGGTTAGCTCAAGGCCCAGACGCTGTTTCGCGCACGCGTTCGGGATGGCCATGTCGCTTACCTCGAGCCGATCATGATCGGGAGCCGAATCCGCGACCTCATCGAGGGCCATGACGGTCGCATCATCCTGTGGACGGACGACGACAGCCTGGTCGCGTTGCGTCCGAAGGAAGGCACGAGCGGGGAAGCTCTGTTCGCAGAGAAGTGCAGCGGTTGCCACCAGTCGACGTTGGCCAGTGGCAACCGGATCGGCCCCAATCTGGCCGGCGTCGTCGGCCGGCGGGTCGCCTCGCTCACGAGCTATCCGGACTATTCGCCCGGCCTGCGTCGG
>JAQGKA010000104.1 GCA_028290355.1 Tardiphaga sp.
CTTGGCGATGTCTAAACCGATTGTCGTTATCATCTGCATGGCTCGCTCCTCTGAATCGTGGGAGCCTTAACAGCGCCCACATTCATGGCACTCACGTGCCGGTGGAGGAGCCGTCCACAGCATCAAATCCGGAGGCGATGCCTGCTCGCGAATATTCGCGTCGTCGCACAATCGTCGTTTTGCGCGGCAAAGTTCAGCCATTCTCGTTACGTCGCAATCACTTGTCGCTCTGCGGTTACCAATCGTATAGTCGGCGCTACCACGGTTCGATTGCGCCCGTCCCGTTTAGCATCATACATGGCCGTGTCGGCAATCCCGATGAGGTCGGATGGTTTGAGGCCTAGGTTCGGGATCATCGATGCCACGCCCACGCTGATCGTTGGCGTGATATCGGGTCGCCCGTGCTGTTGGGTACGTAGAGACAGCACGTTCGCGTGAATGCGCTCTGCAATTTCAAATGCTCCGTCAAGCGATTCTCCGGGAAGCAACACAACAAATTCCTCGCCACCGTAGCGCGCACTGATATCGGCTGGTCGGTTTGTGGCTTTGGCGATACATCCGGCAATCGCCGTCAGGGCCTTGTCGCCGGTCTGATGGCCGTGATTATCGTTGTAAGCCTTGAAGCAGTCGACGTCGATCATGAGAAGAGCGATCGGGTCTTGTGCTCGTCTCGCCCGGAGCCACTCGCGTTCGATGATATCGTCGAAGCCGCGCCTATTGCAGAGACCAGTCAAGCTGTCGGTCGTGGCTAGGACGGCGAGTGTCTGTTCGACTTCGACCCGGCGCGATAATTGGCGTGCGAGGAATATAACCAACGCGATATTCAGCGCACACAGCATCAAGATGAGAGATCCGATCAGCCACGCCTCCTGTCGCCAACCGGCATAGACCGTGGCGAGCGAGAGACCGTTCACTACGAGTAATGGGTGCTCGTCGACTTGTTGGTATACAAAGAGCCGTTTGACCCCATCGAGAATCGAGACCGTTTCATACCATCCGGCTTGAGACACGGGCAATTTCTTGAAGACCACCGATTTGCTGAGGTCGACTCCGATGGAGGCGATATCGAAAGGGGCCCGCATCAAAACTGTACCGTCGGTACGCATTAGTGTCAGTGAATCATCAGGGCCAAATTTCACCCTCCTGAACAAGTTGTGGAAATAGCTCAGTCGCATCGTTCCTGCGACGACACCATCGAATGATCCGTTCAGACTAGAAATCCGTCGGCTCAAGGTGACCAGATACTCTCCATCGTTTCCAACCCATGGCTGGCTAATATACAATCCGGCATCGGTGCGCTGTTGATGTATTTTAAAAAAATCACGATGCGAATGATTGACCGCGAGAAGTTCAACAGATCGGGAATCAATTTGGACGTCACCCACCTTGTTGATAACGAGGATCGCGCCCAGATCCTTCCCGGTCGCAGCGCGATCAAACAAGACGAGCCTGCGGATTTCAGGACTGATCTTGTCGATATTAGGCACCTTTAGCCCGTCAACAACCGCTTGCAACGACAAATCGTAAAGTTCGATGTTCCGGGATATTTCACTCCCGATTGTAGCGACGAGGTTTGTCGCAGCATCGAGTGCCTTCTCCCTATCCTTGCGAGCCATATCCAGCAAAATTACTGTAACAATTGCTGAGAAGCCCAACGTGACAACCAAGCCAAGCAAAATTAGACGCTTTGTATATGTGCGCCTGCGCGGCGCTAGATGTCTTAACGGCATTTACGTCCCCGACAGCCCAGTCCCCGGTATGTTTTATACCGCTCTCGCGTTGAGGGGCTGCCCGAATAACGAGCTAAATCCGCCCCTTGTCATTTAGGACTTAGTAACCAACGCGATCTCGCTTGGGCGGAAGCGTATCTATATTCGCCGATATTCGGCTGTCATTCCCCAGTGATTGGCGGAGGCATAGCCTCAGTGGTCGAACGCGACGCCTATCCAAAGTGACGCCCTTGAGCTTATCGCCATTGACGCCCCGCAGGCGCCGCCATCCCCATTCCACCGCAAGACGCCTCATGAAGCGCCCCTCGTGAACGGGATGCAGGGGAATATAATCAATATAGGATTATTGTCAATACAACAAAGACAAAATCGTCATCCTGAGGTGCGAGCCGTCTTCGGCTCGCCTCGAAGGATGGTGTTCTGCGCCGTCGCCCTTCGAGGCTCGCAAAGGCTCGCACCTCAGGGTGACGGCGCTCCACTAACGCTTGTCCGGGATTTCACTTCCGCCCTCGCTGCGAGCAACGGCAGACGCTTCATCCGGGTTACGGCTAACGCACCCTTGCGAGGAAATAAGCGAGCTCGCCGATCTGCGCCTCGGTGACCGACTGCAGCACGTCGGCCATGGTGGCGTCGTAGCCGTGACGGGAGTTGTCCTTGTATTCCTTCATCGTCTTGACGAGATAGTCCTCGCGCTGGTTGGCGATGCGCGGAATGTTGTCGCGGCCGGAGAAGTCGGCGTTGTGGCAGGAGTCGCAGCGGAACTGCACGGTCAACGCCTTCGCGCTCGCCATCCGCGCGGGATCGCCGGCCTCCGTCGGCGGCGCGGGCTTCGGCAGCGTGGCGAGATAATCCGAGAACGTGCGCAGATCGTCGTCGGTGAAATCCTTGGCCATCTCGTTCATCGGCTCGAAGGTGCGCAACTTCTCGCGAAACATGAACAGCTGGATCAGTGCATAGGCCGGCTGCTGGGCGCCGAGCGAGGGAATGTTCTCGGTTTCGGACTGGCCCTTTTCGCCGTGGCAGGCGAGGCAAGGCGCGGCGCGCTCGGCGATGGTTTCGGCACTCAGTGACGGCGTGACAGTGGCGGATAGACAAAGCGCAGACATGGCGAAGACAGCTAGCAGGCGCATGGGATTCTTTCTTTTATGCCTCGCACTCGTCATTCCGGGGCGCGCTGAAGCGACACCGTCGCGTAAGCGCGAACCCGGAATCTCGACATGGATGAACACTTCGGGATTCCGGGTTCACGCGCGCGAAAATGCGCGCGTGCCCCGGAATGACAATGTGTGGCAGCGTGGTCAGTTACCAGCCACCTTCTGCTTGCCGTAGGTGATGCGATAGACCGCGCCGTTCCAGTCGTCGGACACCAGCAACGATCCATCCTTCATCGGCAGCACATCGACCGGGCGGCCGACATAGTTGTTGTTCTCGATGAAACCGGTCAGGAACGGTTCGGTGGATTTCACCGTGCCGTCCTTGTTCAGCTTCACGACCACAACATCGCCGCCCATCTTCGCCGACTTGTTCCAGGAGCCGTGACGCGCCACGAAGATGGCATCCTTGTAGGCGGCCGGGAACATCTTGCCGGTGTAGAAGCGCATGCCAAGTGCTGCGGTATGCGGCCCCATCAGGCCGACCGGCGCGGTGTAATCGGCGCAGGACTTGCCCCAGCCGAAGTCGGCATCGAGCACGTTGCCCTGGTAGCAATAGGGCGCGCCGAAATCCTCGCCGACCTTGCTGACGCGGTTCAGTTCGTCCTCCGGCACGCTCTCCGACAGCCAGTCGCGGCCGTTGTCGGTGAAGTACAGTTGCTTGGTCTCCGGATTCCAGTCGAAGCCGACGGTGTTACGAACGCCCTTCGCCACCACTTCGGCGCCCGACCCGTCGAGATTGATGCGGCGGATCTGGCCGTGCGCGTCGTCGTGCAGCACGTTGTTGCCGGGCTGGCCGACCGGGATGTAGAGCTTGTTGTCCGGGCCAATGCCGATGAACTTCCAGCCATGGGCCTCGTCCTTCGGCAGGTTATCGTAGATCATGGTCGGCTTCGGCGGATTGTCGAGATTGTCTTCGACCTTGTCGATCTTGGAAATTTTCGACAGTTCGGCGATGTAGAGCGTGCCGTCCTTGAAGGCCAGACCGTTCGGGCGATAGAGGCCCGACGCCAGCACCTTCACCGATCGCTTGCCCTCCTTGTTGACGACCGCATAGACCTTGTCGACGAGGCGGCTGCCGACGAACACGGTGCCCTTGTCGCCTTCGCGCATCGAGCGCGCATTGGCCATACCGGCCGCATAGACCTCGATATTGAATCCCGGCGGCAGTTTGAGCTTCGCGGTGGGCAGCTTGTCGGCGGCCGATGCGATCGGCGGCGCGGCCACCGGCGCAAGTTTTGCGGCAGCCGGACTGTCGGCGGGACGGCCGATCAAGGGCGAACCCGGCGGCAATGCGGGCGCAGCGGCAGGAGCCGGCGCCGCGGGCGGACTGGCAGGCTGTTGCGCGACGGCGCCGAGCGTGAAGGCACCAAAAAAAGCTCCGGCAAGCAAAGCCTGCCGTGCGGACGCATAAATTGTCATGAATTCCTCCTGATGTGGAAGCTCTACTTCGCGACCGCAACGATGCGACGCCCCCAAGGCTTCCTGATTCCACTTTGTGGTATTTTGCGCCGCGTGCGCAACGAAAACATCTTGAGCGTGCGCAGGGCAGACATGCCAGTCAGCGATGCTATCAATGCCTGGTTGCAGAGATGTCGGTCTCTTCAAGCAAGGCTTCGCTGAACGGAAATTCCAGCACGATCTCGCCGGCCTCGTCCGTCACTTCCAGCGCGGCCGTCAACAAATCCGCCTGCGTGCCTTCGGTTTTCAGCAACTGTTGAATCATCGCGCGCGCTTTCTCCCAGGCCTGATCGGGATCGCGCAGCTGCTGGCCGTCGGGATCGACGACCAGGTCGTCGCCGAGGCGCGTGTTGAAAAAATAACGGGGCATGTTGGCAATCTCTGGCGATGGCGGATGAATGAAAGGCGGCAACGGAACCGCTTTCGCTATATGTGGAACGTTCAACCCTTTGCAATGTTGCAGCGCAAATCCATTGTGCATCGCACTATAACCGCCACTTTGTTTTGACGAAGCAGTTGGCGAACCTTTGAGCAGGTACTAGAGTTACCCCTAGCAGCGTTCTGGCTGCAAATTCGTGGGAGACAAAAATGGCGTGGAAAGCACCAAAGATCGTGGAAGTCGCGGTCGGCATGGAAATCAACATGTACGCCTGCGCGGCGCGCAAGTAAGACCTGACTTCAAGTAAGACTTGGCTTACGAGGCGTCTTCACGCGATGAAGGCGCCTCGCTCTGCCGGGGGTTCAGGAGCGATGTCATGTTGCGCGTTATCGTTCTTGGAGCCGCGGCTGGCGGCGGCATTCCGCAATGGAATTGCGGATGCAGGATTTGTTGTGCGGCGCGCAGCGACCGGCCTGAATTGCGGAGCACGCAAGCCTCGATCGCGATCAGCGCCGACGACGAACACTGGTTTCTCATCAACGCTTCGCCGGATCTGCGTCAGCAATTGATTGCGACGCCAAGACTTCATCCCAAAACCGGCCAGCTTCGCCACACGCCCATCGCCGGCGTGATCCTGACCAATGGCGAGGTCGATGCCGTCGCCGGGCTCTTGTCGATGCGAGAAGGCTCGCCATTTACTGTCTACGCGCACCAACGGGTGCTCGCGATCCTGAAAACCAACAGCATCTTCAACGTGCTCAGTGAGAAAAACGTGCGCCGCGAAGCCATTGCCGTCGACCAAAATTTCGAGCCGAGATTGCCGGATGGCGCGCCATCGGGCCTCGAAGTTTTGCCGTTCGTCGTGCCCGGCAAAGGCGCATGGTATCTCGAAGGCCAGGCGCATCCGGCGGGCGACAATGACGACGGCGATACGCTCGGGCTGCGGATCGGCGACAAGGCCACCGGACAGTATTTTTACTTCGTCGCGGCCTGCGCCCGCGTGACGCCGGAGCTGAAGGAACGCCTCACCGGCGCACCGCTGGTGTTCTTCGATGGCACGGTGTGGCGCGACGATGAACTGATCGCCGCCGGCTTGGGAACCAAGACCGGCCAGGGCATGGGACATATCTCGATGTCGGGTGCCGACGGCGCGATGGCCGCGCTGGCCAACGCCGACATCAAGCGGAAGTTTTTTCTGCACATCAACAATTCGAACCCGGCGCTGCTGCAGGATTCACCCGAGCGTGCGAAGCTGGAAAGCGCCGGCTGGCAGATGCCCCACGATGGTATGGAGATCACGCTGTGAACGCCACCACCGCCTTTTCGCTCGCCGCCAGCACGCCGCTCGAGACAGCCGAGCAGCTCGAGGCGACGCTGCGTCACATCGGCGCAACGCGCTATCACAACCTGCATCCGTTCCACCGTTTGCTGCATGGCGGCAAGCTCAACAAGGGCCAGGTGCAGGCCTGGGCGCTGAACCGCTATTATTACCAGAGCACCATCCCGATCAAGGACGCGGTGGTGATCTCGCGGTTTCGCGACCGCGCCACAAGGCTGGAATGGCGGCACCGTATCGAGGACCATGACGGCGACGTCGGCAGCGAAGGCGGCATCGAGCGCTGGCTGAAGCTGACCGAAGGCCTCGGCCTCGACAGCGCCTATGTGGAATCCGCCGAAGGCATTCTGCCGGCGACGCGCTTTGCGGTGGACGCCTATGTGCATTTCGTCCGCGACAAGACCCCGCTCGAAGCGATCGCGTCATCGCTGACCGAATTGTTCGCGCCGAACCTGCACGAAGAGCGCATCTCCGGCATGCTGGCGCATTACGACTTCGTCAATCCGGACATCATGAGCTATTTCAGCCGCCGCATGACGCAGGCGCCGCGCGACGCCAATTTCGCGCTGGACTACGTCAAGCAGCACGCCAATACGCCGGCGGAGCGCGAGGCGGTCTGCAATGCGCTGATCTTCAAGACCAATGTTCTTTGGGTGCAGCTCGACGCGCTGTATCATGCCTATGTCGATGGCCACGTCCCGCCGGGCGCTTTCGTGCCTGCGGCACACTAGAGGCAAACCGATGGCTGAATTGCGAAGCCGCCGCATGAGCGTCGAAGAGGCCAGCCGGCCGGTATTGCCGCGCCATGCCAGGCTGAAATTCGACGACGTCAGACAGCGCTGGGTGATCCTGGCGCCGGAGCGCGTGCTGGCGCCGGACGATATCGCGGTGGAGGTTTTGCAGCTCTGCGATGGCGCGCGCAGCGTATCGGACATGATCGACCTGCTCACGGCGAAGTACGCAGCCCCGCGCGATGCGATCGGCACCGATGTCATCGCGATGCTGCAGGACCTCGCCGACAAGGGTTTCTTGACGCAAGCGCGGGAGAAGACGGCATGAGCCCGACCCTCACCGGCGATAGCCGTAGCGATGCCAGTCCCGTCTTCGCCGATCCCTCCGATGGTCTGGCGATCATGGAGCAGCGCCGCTCGACGGCGGAGACGTTCGGCATTCCGCTGGCGGTGCTGGCCGAACTGACCCATCGCTGCCCGCTGCAATGCCCGTATTGCTCCAACCCGGTCGAACTGGAACGCAGCGGCGCCGAACTGACCACCGCGGAATGGAAGAAGGTGTTGAGCGAACTCGCCGAGATCGGCGTGCTGCAGATCCATTTCTCCGGCGGCGAACCGACCGCGCGCAAGGACATCGTCGAGCTGGTGCAGCATGCGACCGACGTGGGGCTGTATTCCAACCTCATCACCTCGGCGGTGCTGCTGACCCGCGACAAGCTTGCGGCACTCGCCGACGCCGGGCTGTGCCATGTGCAGATCAGCTTCCAGGGCAACGAGCCCGTGGTCGCCGACCGCGTCGCCGGCTTCAAGAACGCGCATGCCAAGAAGATCGAGGTGGCGCGCTGGACCCGCGAACTCGACATGCCGCTCACCGTCAACGCGGTGATGCACCGGCAGAACCTGCATCAGGTCGAAGACATCATCCAGATGGCCGTCGATCTCGACGCCGACCGGCTCGAAGTCGCCAATGTGCAGTATTACGGCTGGGCGCTGAAGAACCGCGCCGCGCTGATGCCGACCATGGCGCAGATCGAGGAGACCAGCCGCATCGTCGAGGACGCCACGATCCGGCTGAAGGGCATTCTCGACATCGACTACGTGGTGCCGGATTACTACGCGCTGCGGCCGAAGAAATGCATGGGCGGCTGGGGCCGGCAGTTCTTCAACATCTCGCCGGCCGGCAAGATCCTGCCGTGCCATGCCGCGGAAACCATCACTGGGCTGGAATTCGAATCGGTGCGCTCCAATCATTCGATCGCCTGGATCTGGCAGAACTCCGAGGCGTTCAATCGCTATCGCGGCACCGGCTGGATGCCGGAGCCGTGCCAGAGCTGCGCGTTCAAGGAAGTGGATTTCGGCGGTTGCCGCTGCCAGGCCTTTGCGCTGACCGGCGACGCGGGTAATACCGATCCCGCCTGCACGCTGTCGCCGCGGCACGAGGAAATCTTCAAGATGGCCGAAACGGAATCCATGCACGGCACTCGCCGCT
>JAQGKA010000116.1 GCA_028290355.1 Tardiphaga sp.
GGATCGAGCGGCAGGCCATAGGTGCGCGACACTTCTTCCAGCCGCGCCGACATCGCCTTGAAGGATTACTTGCCGTCGAGCCCGAGCGCGACATTCTCGGCGACCGTGAGATTGTCGAAGAAAGAGAAATGCTGGAACACCATGCCGATGCCGCGCCCGCGCGCCTCGGATGGTCCGGACAGGACCATCTTGTGGCCTTCCCAGCGCATCTCGCCTTCGCTCGGCTGGATCAGGCCGTAGATGGTCTTCACCAGCGTCGATTTGCCGGCGCCGTTCTCGCCCAGCAAGGCGTGGATTTCCTGCGGCCAGATCTCGATGTCGATGGAATCATTGGCGAGAAAGCTGCCGTAGCGCTTGGTCAGACCGATGGTCTGCAGCAGGGGCGTCTGGCCGGCACGCGGGTTGGAAGGCGTCGGATCTAACATTCGCTACCCACGCGTGAGAGGGAGGATTACGTCAATTGTGTGCCGAATTGGAATGCAGCGTAAATCTCGAAAAAGCGCCAGCGTTTGCCCAGCGTTTCGGCAGTTATCACGTTCTGCGTGATTCCCGCGGATTTCTCCCGCGCACGCCTGCTCAACTTCGCAAAAGCCTTGAAATGACGGTGTCGAGGTGCCTCATTCGAAAATATGTTGCAGAATTGTTACGGCTTCTGACAAATCAGAACAGCTTCATTCTCATCTGCCGAGAAGATGTGCAGCGGTTTTCGCTGCGTCTGGCCAGATCGCAAGCGAACAAGCTCGCCGCTGAATTGTGACAGCCCGGTGCGTCAGAACGTCGCGAAAGCTCAATCTTTACAAGCTCTAACTACACATTCGTGTGAGCTGTATCAGCGCGCTCCGACATCTCCGCTTGTCGACGATATCCCGCGAAAACCCTGATCTCATTGCATTTCTTGATGAAACTTACGGCAACCGCTGGAGAAAGTTGAGGCTTCTCAGTGTGAATGATTGCGGCAAGTGTCTCATCAAGACCGCGATCATCATTGTATGCAACTTGGGGGAATTTTCTGATGTCCTACAGTTACCGAGCAATTGCAGCTGCGACCCTGCTGTCACTTGCCGCACTCGCACCGATCAGCCAGGCCAGCGCCGCCGACATGGCGCCGTTTCCGGTCAAGGCCAAGCCGATCGCCGATCTGCCGTTCTTCCTGGTGAACGACAACCGCGTCACCTTCGCCTACCAGTTCAATGGCGTCGATCCGGGCGTGACTAACAAGACCGCCAAGCAGGTCTATGCCTTCACCCACTTCGACGTCTGGGCTTACGGCACCAACTTCTTCAACATCGGTCTCGAGAAGGCCGATCATGCCAGCCCGGCCAATCCCTGCGCGGACCCGACGCGTCCCATCACTGGTTGCGAAGGCGCCACGGAAATCTATGGCCTGATCCGCAGCACCTTTGGCTTCAACGAGATCTTCAACACCAAGTCCTTCTCCTACGGCCCGCTGCGCAACGTATCGCTGGTCGTCGGCGCCGACGGCAGCACGGAAAACCGCTTCTTCTCGGCATCAAAGCGCGACGTCGTTGCCGGTCTGCAGTTTGCCTTCGACCTTCCCTACAAGGGCTTCTTCAACGTCAATCCGTTGTTCTACTACGAATTCGCCAACCGCAGCACGTTTACCCAGTGCGGTTATGCCGGCGCTCCTGGACAGATCCCGGGTGTCTCCTGCAACAGCGACGGCAACCGGAAGTTTGATCCGACCTGGGCTGTTGAAATGAACTACTATATGGACCTCGGCTTCCTGCCGCCGAACCTGCAGTACTTCGCCGTCAGCGGTCGCGCCGGTTTCTACGGGCCGAAGGGCTCGGAGAATGGCCAGATCCTCGGAACGGCAACCAAGACCGAAATCAACGCCGAGCCGATCCGCCTGACCTTTGACGCCAGCAAGGCGGTCTGGGGTGAGAAGTACACCCATAACGTCGACGTCTGGGTAGCGTACCGTCTCTGGAGGAACAAGTTCGGCCTCGATCACAACGCCAGCCTTGCCTGCACGACGTTTGCGCCGGGATCGTGCACCGAGAACTCGCTATATTCGGGCATCACCGTCAAGTTCTGATCTGACCTGACCTCCAAATGCTGAATGGCGCCGCGATGTCCTCGCGGCGCCATTTTTTCTGTCGGGCTGACTGGCGGCCCAGCGCGTCTCGCGACGCTTCAGTCTTTCTGATCCCAAACGCCTTCATGCAGCGCCGCGGCCTCGTCTTCCAGCAGCGGACCGATGACCTCGATCGCCTTCTGGCCACTGGCGAACACGGTGCGGCAGGGCAGGTCGAGCGTTGGGTTTTCCGGATGGTCGCCGGTGATCGATTTCAGTCTGTGTTCGCCGAGGCCGTAGACCACGCGCCCGATGCCCGTCCAGTAGATCGCGCCGGCGCACATGGCGCAGGGTTCGGCGGAGGAATACAGCGTGCTGCGCTGGAGAATCTCGGCGCTGTAGCTGATGGAGGCCTGGGTGCAGAGCAGCCGCTCGGCATGCGCGGTGCCGTCGTGGGACGGCATATAGGCGTTCTCGGCCTCCAGCAGCACCTTGCCGTTGTCATCGACCAGGATTGCGCCGAACGGATGGTTGCCGTTGGCGACCGCGCGGCGGCCGGCGTCGAACGAGCGGCGCAGAAACAGCTCGTCGCGCTCCGATGCGCCCGGTTTCGCATTTTCGTCCATCGCCGCTCCTTGTCGCCGAAATTTGCCAGATTCGGATGCGCCGCATAGATTCGCCAGAACAGGCACGCCGAATTAGGGTTGCCGGGCGAAACCAGTCTCACTCCGCGACAGCGCCGCGGCTCAATAAAGAAGCATGATTGCGATGGAAGCGAAAGTCGCCGGTTCTGCCAGCATGTCGCTCGGCGACGAGATCGTCCGGCGCATCAACGCGCTCGCCGCGATCTCGGAGACATCGGAGCATCTGACCCGGATCTTCCTGACGCCGGAACATCGCGCCGCGGCCGATCTGCTCATGACCTGGATGCGCGAAGCCGGCATGCAGGCGCATCTTGATGCGATCGGCAATGTCTGCGGCCGTTACGAGGGCGAGCGGCCGGGCCTACCGTGCCTGATGCTGGGTTCGCATTACGACACCGTGCGCGACGCCGGCCGATGGGATGGGCCGCTCGGCCTGATCACCGCGATTTCCTGCGTCGGCGATCTCAATCGCCGCGGGCGGCGGCTGCCATTCGCCATCGAGGTCACCGGCTTTGCCGACGAGGAGGGCGTGCGTTTCGCCTCGACGCTGCTCGGCAGCCGCGCCATCGCCGGCACCTTCGACGAGAGCGCGCTCGGCAGCAGGGACAGAGCGGGCACCACCATGCGTCAGGCGCTGACGCTGTTCGGGCTCGACCCCGACCACATCGGCGCCGCCGCCCGCGCGCCCGGCGAATTGCTGGCCTA
Source organism: Tardiphaga sp. (assembly GCA_028290355.1). Lineage (GTDB taxonomy): Bacteria > Pseudomonadota > Alphaproteobacteria > Rhizobiales > Xanthobacteraceae > Tardiphaga. The sequence goes on from JAQGKA010000116.1 coordinate 3,388, forward strand.
TGTCGAATTGCACATCGAGCAGGGCCCGGTACTCGAGGCCGAGAAGTTACCGGTCGGTGTGGTCACCGCGATCTCCGGCGCGACCCGGCTGGCGGTGGAATTGCGCGGCATGGCCGGCCATGCCGGCACCGTGCCGATGGCGCTGCGCCGTGACGCGCTGGCGGGCGCGGCCGAATGCATCGTCGCCATCGAGGAATTCTGCTGCACCGATCGCGACGGGCTGGTCGGCACCGTCGGCTACATCAACGCGATGCCGGGCGCCACCAATGTGATTCCCGGCATGGTGTCGTTCACCATCGACATCCGGACGGCGAAGGATTCCTATCGCAAGCTGGCGGTGGCCGACATCGTCCGCCAGATCGAGGAGATCGTGAAGCGGCGGAATCTCAAGCTGGACATCAATGTCACCCACGAGAACCGCACAGTGCCGTGCGCGCCGTGGCTGAAGCAGCAGGTTGCCGACGCCGTGGCAGCCGAAGGTTTTCACGTGTTCGAATTACCGAGCGGCGCTGGCCATGACGGCATGGCGATGATCGACATCGCCGACGTCGCGATGCTGTTCGTGCGCTGCCGCGGCGGCGTCAGCCACCATCCCGACGAGCACGTCGAAGACGCCGACGCCGATGCCGGCGCACGGGTGCTGCTGCGGCTGATCGAGAATTTCAAGCCGAAGGCCTAGCCGCCTCCGCTGCATTCCGTGCCGCGCACCAATCCCGATTTGCGGGCCTGCCGTCCTCCGCCCGCCGTTGACAAAAGTCCGCCGGATTCAGAAGGTCACGGCAACAAGATTTCAAAAACCGGAGGACATCATGGGCGACAGCAAGATTTTCAACGAAGCCCTGGAAGTCCGGCGTGACGTGCTGGGCAACGACTATGTCGATGGCGCCGCCGAATGAGCGCCGCCATCAAGCGCATCGGCTTCGTCGGCATCGGCAATATGGGTTGGCCGATGGCCGTGCAATTGCTGCCAGGAGGCCAGGCGTGATCCCGAACGCGGCAGATTTTCACGGCGTCTTTCCGTATCTGGTCTCGCCAACCGACGCGGAAGGAAAAATCCGCACCGACGTGCTCGGCCGTCTCTGCGACGATCTCATCACCGCCGGCGTGCATGGCCTGACGCCGCTGGGCTCCACCGGCGAGTTCGCCTATCTCGGCCGCGAGCAGCGCAAGATCGTGGTGCAGACCACGATCGATGCCGCCAGGGGCCGCGTCCCAGTGGTGGCCGGCGTCGCCTCGACCTCGACGGTGGATGCGGTAGCGCAGGCGAAATCCTATCAAAAATTCGGCGCCGACGGCATTCTGGCGATTCTGGAAGCGTATTTCCCGCTCAAGGATGCGCAGATCGAATCGTATTTTCGCGCCATCGCGGACGCGGTCGATATTCCCGTCGTGATCTACACCAATCCGCAATTCCAGCGCTCCGATCTCACCCTCGATGTCGTCGCGCGGCTCGCCGAGCATCCGCGGATTCGCTACATCAAGGACGCCTCGACCAACACCGGGCGGTTGCTGTCGATTATCAACCGCTGCGGCGGCGATCTGCAGGTGTTCGCCGCCTCGGCGCATATTCCGGCGGCGGTGATGCTGATCGGTGGCGTCGGCTGGATGGCGGGGCCGGCCTGCGTGGTGCCGCGGCAGAGCGTCGAACTCTACGATCTCTGCAAGGCGCATCGCTGGGACGAGGCGATGGCGTTGCAAGGCCGACTGTGGCGGCTGAACGAGGCCTTTGCACGCTACAATCTGGCCGCCTGCATCAAGACCGGCCTGACCATTCAGGGCTATGAGGTCGGCGATCCCCTGGCGCCGCAGGCTGCGCTGACGGAGGATGAGCGCAAGGTGATCGAGGCCGTGCTGCGCGACGTCGGCTGATCGCTTTGCTGGCAACGAGACGGGCAAATGGGCAGCGAAATATCCCATGCAATCAGGGCTTTCTGCGTTGTTGGAAGGCCTGTTGGCTGATCCGCGGCTTATGGGCTAGAACCGGTCCAACCAGTCTTGCCCGCCAAAGGATCCCCTGATGAATATTCTGCCCGGCAACATGCGCTTCGGCGCGGGTCTTTCTCCCAAGCGTCTCGAAGACCAGCGACTTCTTACCGGACAGGGCCTCTTCATCGACGACAAGCCGGAAGACGGCGCGCTCTGGCTGCATGTGCTGCGTTCGCCGCATGCCCATGCCAGGATCACCTCGATCGACACCAGCGCCGCCAAGGCGATGCCGGGCGTTGAAGCGATCTACACCGGTGCCGATCTGGTCGCCGAGGATGTCGGCACACTGCCGACGCTGCCGATCTTCAAACGACCGGACGGCTCGGCGGCGACCTTTCCGCCGCGCCGGCTGCTGGCGCACGAGATCGTGCGCTTCGCCGGCGAGTCGGTGGTCGCCATCATCGCGACGTCGCGCAACGCTGCGCAGCTCGCCGCCGAAGCGGTCGAGATTGTCTATGAGGTGATGCCGGCGGTGGTCGATCCCGCCGCGGCGGTGGCGCCGGGGGCGCCTGTGGTGTGGCCGGCCGCGCCGGATAACATCGTCGCCGCGATGAGCTATGGCGACGCGGCCAAGGTGGACGCCGCCTTCGCCAGCGCCAAGCACGTCGTTTCGCTCGATATCGTCAGCCAGCGGCTGATCCCCTCGGCGATGGAGCCGCGCAGCACCATTGCAGAGGTCGACAAGAAATCGGGCCGGCTGACGCTGCACGTGCAGTCGCAGACGCCGGCCTCGACCCGCGATATCCTTGCCGACGCGATCCTGAAGCGGCCGAAGGACAGCATCCGCGTGGTGGTCGGCGACATCGGCGGCGGCTTTGGCCAGAAGACCAGCCTGTACCCGGAAGACGGCATTGTCGCCTATGCCGCGGTCAAGCTCGGCCGCAAGATCCGCTGGCGCGGCGACCGCACCGACGACTTCGTCGGCGGCACCCACGGCCGCGACCTGGCCTCGACGGCGGAAATCGCACTCGACGCCAAGGGCCGCATCCAGGCCTATCGGGTCCGCTCGCTCGGCGGCACCGGCGCCTACATGTCCGGGACCGGCGTGATCATTCCGCTGGTGCTGGGACCGTTCGTGCAGACCAGCGTCTACGACCTGCAGTTGGTGCATTACGATATCAAGGCGGTGATGACGCATACGGCGCCGGTCGGCGCCTATCGCGGCGCCGGGCGGCCGGAAGCCGTGTTCATCATCGAACGACTGATGGATGCCGCAGCGCGCCAGATCGGAATGGATCCGCGCGCCATCCGCAAGGTCAACTACATCAAGCCGACTCAGTTTCCTTACAAGAACGCCGTCGGCCAGACCTATGACAGTGGCGCCTTCGCGCACATGCTCGACCGCGCCTGCGAACTGTCGGACTGGGACGGCTTCGCCGCGCGCAAGAAGGCCGCGAAGAAGAAGGGACTGCTCTATGGCCGCGGCCTGACCAGCTATATCGAATGGACCGGCGGCCCCGGGACAACCGAGAAGGTGAGCCTGCATGCCACCGCCGAAGGCCGCGTCATCCTGCACTCCGGGACGCAGGCGATGGGGCAGGGGCTGCAGACGGCCTATTCGCAGCTGGTCGCGGAATCTCTGGGCATCGGCATCGACAAGATCGATGTGATCCAGGGTGACACCGACGTCATCGTCGGCATGGGGAGCGTCGGCTCGCGCTCGCTGTTCGTCGGCGGCACCGCGGCGGTGGTTTCGGCGGTCGACCTGATCGCCAAGGCGCGCGAAAAGGCCGCCAACATGCTGGAAGCCTCGGTCGAGGACATCGAATATGCCGGCGGCTTCCTCACCGTGGTCGGCACCGACAAGCGCGTCGGCCTGTTCGAAATAGCCAAAGCAGAAAAGGGCGCGCGGCTCAGCGTCGACTCCACTGGCGAAGCCGACGGCCCGACCTGGCCGAACGGCACGCATATCTGCGAAGTCGAGATCGATCCGGAAACCGGCATCACCAATGTGGTGAAATACACCACCGTGGACGACGTCGGCGTGGCGGTGAATCCGATGCTGGTCACCGGCCAGGTCCATGGCGGTGTGGTGCAGGGCATTGGCCAGGCGCTGTATGAAGGCGTGTTCTACGATGCCGAGGGGCAATTGCTGACCGCGAGCTATCAGGACTACTGCATCCCGCGCGCCAGCGATGTGCCGCCGATCGAAGTCACACTCGACGGCTCGGCGCCCTGCGTCACCAATCCCTTGGGCGCCAAGGGCTGTGGCGAATCCGGTGCCATCGGCGGCCCGCCCTGCATCACCAACGGCGTGATGGATGCGCTGAGCTCGCTGGGGATCACCCAGCTCAACACGCCGCTGTCACCGCTGAAGGTCTGGACGGCAATCCAGGGCGCTTCAGCGCAGGCGTAAGATCGAACGACGACAAGCGCCGCCTCAAAACGGAGGCGGCGCTTGCAAGAAGCAAGAAACAACAAACGGGAGAACAACGCCATGAAGAGCTACAAGGTCACCGATTTCAACGCCCCCTTGCAGGAAGTCGACGTCCAGACGCCGCAGCCGACTGGCACGCAGGTGTTGATCCGCGTCAAGGCTGCCGGCGTCTGCCACAGCGACCTGCACATCTGGGAAGGCGGTTACGATCTCGGCCACGGCCGCAAGCCGCTGTCGCTGAAGGAGCGCGGCGTGTCGCTGCCGCGCACCATGGGTCATGAGACCGTCGGCGAGATCCTGGCGTTCGGCCCAGATGCCAAAGGTGAGCCCGGCGGCGTCAAGGTCGGCGACGTCGCGCTGGTTTATCCGTGGCTCGGCTGCGGCAAATGCGCGGCCTGCCTCGCCGGCGACGAGAACATGTGCCTGAAGCCCAATTCGCTCGGCGTGCATTGCGACGGCGGCTATGCCGATCACATGCTGGTGCCGCATCCGCGCTACCTGCTCGACCTCAAGGGCCTCGATCCCGTCACCGCTGCGCCCTACGCCTGTTCGGGCGTCACCACCTACAGCGCGTTGAAGAAGGTCGAGCACGACCTCGGCAACCCGATCGTGATCTTCGGCGCCGGCGGTCTCGGGCTGATGGCGCTGAGCCTGCTGAAGGCGATGGGCGGCAAGGGCGCCATCGTCGTCGATATTGATGCCCGCAAGCGCGACGCGGCGGAGAAGGCCGGCGCGCTCGGCACCGTCGATGGCGCGGCGCCCGATGCGCTGGAGCAGCTGGCGAAGAAGGCCGGCGGCCCGATCCTTTCCGTCATCGACCTGGTCGGCAACGCCGCGACCACGCAGCTCGGTTTCGACTGCCTGTCCAAGGGCGGCAAGCTGGTGATCGTCGGCCTGTTCGGCGGCGGCGCGACCTGGGCGTTGCCACTGATCCCGATCAAGGCGCTGACCATCCAGGGCAGCTATGTCGGCAACCTCCGCGAGACCAAGGAATTGCTCGATCTGGTCCGCGCCAAGAAGATCGCGCCGATCCCGGTGACCCCGATGCCGTTCGCCAAGGCCAATGACGCGCTCAACGACCTGAAGCACGGCAAGCTGGTCGGCCGCGCGGTGCTGACGCCTTAACAGACGCAGACCCCGCGTTCGTCATGGCCGGGTTTCTTCCCGGCCATCCACGATGCTCTGTGAGAACGTGGATGCCCGGCATAACGCCGGGCATGACGGCCCTGTAGTCGTAGGGTGGGCAAAGGCGCGTTTGCGCCGTGCCCACCATCTCCTTCCCGCATTGATGTGACCGCTTTGGTGGGCACGCTTCGCTTTGCCCACCCTACGGACTACGGAATCTGGCTCCGCTTACCCCGCGGTCACATCGACCAGCTCTTCGCCATCAAGCACCCGCCGCGCCTTGGCGCGGTCGAGGTCGCCTTCCCAGGCACCGACGACGACGGTGGCGACGCAGTTGCCGATCAGGTTGCCGAGCGCGCGGGCCATGCCGATGAACCAGTCCACCGACAGCACCAGCACCAGGCCGATGGCGGGGATGCTGGGTACCGCGTTGAGCGTAGCCGCGAGGATGACGATCGCCGAGCCCGGCACGCCATGGGCGCCTTTCGACGTGATCAGCGAGACGCCCAGCACCAGCAGCAGGTCGCCGAATGACAGCGGTGTGTTGGTGGCCTGGGCGATGAACACCACGGCCAGCGTCAGATAGATCGAGAACGCATCGAGGTTGAACGAGTAGCCGGTGGGGATCACCAGGCCGACCACGGAATCCTTGACGCCAAGCCGCTCCAGTTTGCGCATGATCTGCGGCAGCACCGCGTCCGACGAGGCGGTGGCCAGCACGATGGTCAGTTCCTCGCGCAGGTAGTTGAGGAATTTGACGATGTTCAGCCCGGCCAGCGCCATCACGCCGCCGAGGACGCCGAACACGAAGATCGCCACCGAGACGTAAAACAGGAACACCAGCGAAGCGAGCTGCTTCAGAGAGCCAACGCCGTATTTGCCGACAGTGTAGGCGACAGCGCCGAGCACGCCAAGTGGCGCGACGCGGACGATCAACCCCATCGCGCGAAACAGCACGGTCGAGATCGCGTCGATGAACGACGTGATTTTCTCGCCCTTCTCGCCGCCGACCAGCGCCAGGCTGGTGCCGAAAATGATGGCGAAGAACAGCACCTGCAGCACGTCGTTCCGCGCCAGCGCGTCAAATGACGTGCTCGGCACGATGTTGAGCAGGAAGCTGCCAATGCCGCCGCCCTGCAGCTTGTGCGCATTGTCGGCGTAGTTGCTTAGCGCCTTGCCGTCCAGCGTCGCGGTGTCGATGTTCATGCCGTGGCCGGGCCCGAACAGATAGGCGAGCAGCAGGCCAACGATCAGCGCCACCGTCGTCATCACCTCGAAATACACCAGCGCCTTGACCCCGACGCGGCCGACCTTCTTGAGGTCGCCGGCGCCGGCGATGCCGTGCACCACCACGCAGAACACGATCGGCGCCACGATCATGGAAATCAGCTTGAGGAAGGCGTCGCTGAAGATCTTCAGACCGACGGCAAACTCGGGGACAGCGACCCCGAGCAGGATGCCCAGCAGCAGGGCAACCAGCACCTGCACGAACAGCGAATGATACAGTGGCTTGCGTACGATCTCGATGGTGGCCGTTGTTGTGGACATGACGCGCTCCCCTTTGAATTCGGGGAGATCCCAGCAACAACTGTGCCAAAAAACAAAGTGCAGGCGTGCACAACCCCGCCGAAGCCAGCGTGGAACGCATTCTCATCAGATGAGATTGACGAATCTACCGATGGGCGACCGGGCCGCTCCGGCGCCTGCCGAGGACGAGAGAACTACTTGTCTTCGTCGGCGATCGCTTCCATCAGGACAACCATCTGGCGCTGCACGGTCTGACTCTTGATGCGGCTATAGGCCCGCAGCAGCCGCAGACTGAAAGCGCTGTCGAGAAATAGCAGGCTCTCGACTTCGCGGGTCTTGCCGTCGCCATCGTAGAAGAATGTGACCGGCACATCGAGCGCGGTCGCAATCTGCTGCAGACGAGCGGCGCCGACACGGTTGACACCCTTCTCGTACTTCTGGACCTGCTGGAAACTGACGCCCAATTGTTCGCCCAAATCCGCCTGTGAGATTTTTTGCTCAACACGACGGAGACGGATTCTCTT
>JAQGKA010000151.1 GCA_028290355.1 Tardiphaga sp.
TCCCGAGCCTCGGCTTCACCATCGCGCTGCATCTGGCGCGGGTGTCCGACGGCCGGCCGATGAATGCGCTGATCCGCATGCCCGGCAAGATCGACCGTTTCATCCGGCTGCCGACCGTCGGCAAGGATGGTCCGGTGCGCTTGATGACGCTGGAGCAGGCTACCGGCCTGTTCATCGGGCGGCTTTTCCCCGGCTACACGGTCAAGGGGCAGGGCGCGTTCCGCATCATTCGCGACAGCGAACTCGAAGTGGAAGAAGAGGCCGAGGATCTGGTCCGGCTGTTCGAGACCGCGCTGAAGCGCCGCCGTAGGGGCTCGGTGATCCGGCTCGAAATCGAATCCACCATGCCGGCCGAACTGCGCGCCTTCGTGCAGCGCGCCCTCGCCACGTCGGACGACGAGATCATCATCGTCGACGGCGTGCTGGCGATGAACGAGCTGTCGCAACTGACGCGGCTGGACCGGCCCGACCTCGAATTCGTGCCCTATGTGCCGCGGCATCCCGAACGGGTCCGCGACCACGGCGGCGACATCTTTGCGGCGATCCGGCAGAAGGATCTCGTCGTTCATCACCCCTATGAATCGTTCGACGTCGTCGTGCAGTTCCTGCAGCAGGCGGCTCGCGATCCGGATGTGGTGGCGATCAAGCAGACGCTGTACCGCACCTCCAACAACTCGCCGATCGTGCGCACGCTGGTGGAAGCCGCGGAGGCCGGCAAGTCGGTCACCGCGCTGGTCGAACTGCGGGCGCGATTCGACGAGGAGGCCAATATCCGCTGGGCGCGCGATCTCGAACGCGCCGGTGTCCAGGTGGTCTACGGCTTCCTCGAACTGAAGACCCACGCCAAGCTGTCGCTGGTCGTCCGCCGCGAAGGCGGCACGCTCGCCACTTATGTTCACACCGGTACCGGCAACTACCACCCCGTTACCGCTCGCATCTATACCGACCTGTCGTATTTCACGTCCGATCCGACCATCGGCCGCGATGCGGCTCGCGTGTTCAACTACATCACCGGCTATGCCGAACCGAGCGACATCGAGAAGATGGCGGTGTCGCCGCTGACGCTCCGCAAGCGGATGATCGAACACATCCGCGGCGAGGCTGCTTTCGCCCGTGCCGGCAAGCCCGGGGCGATCTGGCTGAAGATGAATTCGCTGGTCGATCCCGACATCATCGATGCGCTCTACGACGCCTCGAATGCCGGGGCCTCGGTCGAACTGATCGTGCGCGGCATCTGCTGCCTGCGGCCGGGCGTGCCCGGACTGTCGGAGAACATCCGCGTCAAATCGATCATCGGCCGCTTCCTCGAACACGGCCGCGTCTATTGCTTTGGCATGGGACATGGTCTGCCTAGTCCGAAGGCGGCGGTATACATCTCGTCCGCCGACATGATGCCGCGCAATCTCGACCGCCGTGTCGAGGTGCTGTGTCCGCTGCAGAACCCGACGGTGCATACGCAGGTTCTCGAACAGATCATGGTGGCGAACCTGAAGGACACCGAGCAGAGCTGGCAGTTGTTGCCCGATGGGTCGTCAACGCGTATGAAGGCCGCGAAAGGCGAGGAGCCTTTCAACGTGCATAATTACTTCATGACGAATCCGAGTCTGTCTGGCCGTGGAAAGTCGCTTGAGAAATCTTCGCCGCGCCGTCTCACGCGCAAGGCAGAGCGTCAGTAATCGTCGAAAGGAATCCGCATCGTGGTAGCGCGCCCGCGCAAGCGCGCATCCAGCGTTGCGGTGATCGACATCGGCTCTAATTCGGTGCGTCTCGTCGTCTATGAATCGATGTCGCGCAGCCTCGTCACGATCTTCAACGAGAAGGCGCTGTGCGGCCTTGGCCGCGAAGTACAGACCACCGGCCTGCTGGCGAAGGATGCGGTCATCAAGGCGCTGACCGCGCTGCGGCGGTTTCGCGCGCTGTGCAAGATCATGAAGGTCGGCCGCGTCTACGCCATTGCCACGGCGGCGGCGCGAGACGCCAGCAACGGGCCTGAGTTCATCGCCGCGGCGGAAAAGATCTGCGGCTGCGGCATCGAGATTCTGTCGGGCCCGCGCGAAGCCAGGCTGTCGGCGCTGGGCGTGATCTCCGGTATCCACAAACCGGACGGGCTGGTCGGCGATCTCGGCGGTGGGTCGCTGGAATTGATCGACGTCAAAGGCAATCTGGTTCGCACGGGCGTTACGCTGCCGCTTGGCAGTCTCGCGCTGCAGGACGCTTCGCAGAAGTCGCCGAAGCGCGCCGAGAAAATCGTCAAGGCGGCGCTGACCGACGTCGCGCAATTGAAGGCCGCGACCGGTCGCAACTTCTACGCGGTCGGCGGCACCTGGCGCGCGTTGGCGCGCCTCCACATCATCCAGAGCGGCTACCCGCTGCGCGTGATGCACGGCTATTCGATTCCCGCGGCGCAAGCGCTCGACTTCGTCCGACGCCTGCGCCGGCTGGCGACCGCCAACATCCTCGCCAACATCGAATCCATCGCCGAAGCGCGACAGCCGCTGCTGGTCTATGCGGCGCTGGTGCTGGAGCACGTCATTCTGACCGCCAAGCCGAAGACCATCGTGTTCTCGACCTATGGCGTCCGCGAGGGCCTGCTCTACGAGATGATGCCGACGGCGCAGCGCATGCAGGACGGCCTTGTTTCAGCGGCGCAGACACTGAACGAATTGCTGTCGCGCTCGGCGCGCCACGCCCAGGAGCTGAGCGACTGGACCGACCGTTTCGTGCGGGTGGCGAGGCTGAAGGAAACCGAGGAAGATCGCCGGCTGCGCCGTGTCGCCTGCCTGCTGTCCGACATCGGCTGGCGCGTGCATCCGGACTATCGCGGCGAGCAGACGCTGCATCTGATCACCAACGGCAATTTCGGCTCCGTCGACCACCACGGCCGGGCGTTCCTAGCGCTGTCGGTGTTCTATCGCTACGCGGGCTTGAGCGAACAGAACGAGCCACCGGAACTGGTCCGCATGCTGGTGACGCCGGCGCAGGTCGAGCGCGCGCGCGTGCTCGGCGCCTTGTTCCGGGTCGCGCATCTGATTTCGGCGGCGCGGCCTGGCGTGCTGCCGGCGACGCATTTCAGCGCGAAGGAGCGCAAGCTGATGCTGGTGTTCGAGCATCGCATGGTCGACCTCGTCGCCGACCGCGTCGGCAGCCGCTTCAAGCAGCTGGCGCGGCTGGTCGGGAAGTCGGGATCGATTGTGAGGCGGTGATTGGTTTCGAATTCGATCTGACGCCATAGTTTGTCATGCCCGGCCTTGTGCCGGGCATCCACGTCTTGGCTGCATGAGAAGACGTGGATGGCCGGGACGAGCCCGGCCATGACGCGGAGAGGGCGTACTTACACCAAAGTCATGCTGCGTCTCGGCATGATTTTGAAATTAATTAATCCCGATCGACCCTGACGACGCGGCCTTTTTCGATCGCCAGCGCGAGGCGGCCCTGCTTGAGGGCGAGCGCGGCCTCGCCGAACAGTTCGCGGCGCCAGCCGTGCAGCGCGCCGACGTCGGCATGGTCGTCGTTGGCGATCTGCTCGAGATCGTCGACCGTGGCGATGACCTTGCTGGCGACGGCGTGACGTTCCGACGTCATGCGCAGCAGCACCTTGAGCAGCTCGACGATAGCGCCGCCGTTGGAATTGCCGCGCGGCTTTTCGATCTTCGGCAGCGTGGCCGGGTCGCGGGCGACACCGCGCTGTACGGCGGCGACGATGTCCGAGCCCCATTTCGAACGATCGAAGCCTTTCGGCAGCGAACGCAGGCTGGCGAGTTTGTCGAGTGTGGTCGGCGCGTGGGTGGCGATGTCGCCGACGGCGTCGTCCTTCAGCACGCGCGAGCGCGGCACGTCGCGGCTCTGCGCTTCCTGCTCGCGCCAGGCGGCGACCTCCATCAAGACGCCGAGCTCCTTCGGCTTGCGGACGCGGGTTTTCAGCCGCTCCCAGGCGCGCTCGGGATGAAAGTCGTAAGTTTTCGGCGAGGTCAGGACTTCCATCTCCTCGCTGACCCAGTCGCTGCGGCCGCGCTTCTTCAGATCGGCATCCAAAGCGGCGAACACGTCGCGCAGATGGGTGACGTCGGAGACGGCGTAGTGCACCTGCTCCTCGGTGAGCGGGCGGTGCGACCAGTCGGTGAAACGGTGGGTCTTGTCCGGGCGGTGGCCGGTGATGCGTTCGACCAGCTGGTCGTAGGCGATGGAATCGCCATAGCCGAGCACCATGGCGGCGACCTGGGTGTCGAAGATCGGATGCGGCACGATGCCGGCGCGATGCCAGACGATTTCGATGTCCTGCCGGGCGGCATGGAACACCTTCAGCACGGCCTCATTGGCCATCAGATCGAAGAACGGCTTGAGGTCGATGCCGTCGGCCAGCGTGTCGATCACCAGCGCATCCTCGGCGCTGGCCATCTGGACCACGCAGAGCAGGGGGTAATAGGTGGTTTCGCGCAGGAATTCCGTATCGACGGTGATAACGGGATGCTTGGCGAGCCGTTCGCAGGCGGCGGTGAGCTGGGCGGTGGTGGTAATCAGTTCCATGAACGGTCCATAACGCTTTTGACGATGGCGTTCGGCCGAAAAGGCTGTTGAGTCAAGGGGATTCCAGCAAATTTGCCCCTTGCGCGA
>JAQGKA010000153.1 GCA_028290355.1 Tardiphaga sp.
AGAATGCCTACCCCAAAACACTCTCCGGCGGGATGCGGCAGCGCGTGGCGCTGATCCGCACCCTGATCATGGACCCCGATATCCTGCTGCTCGATGAGCCGTTCTCAGCGCTGGACTACCAGACCCGATTGTATCTCGAAGGCGTGCTGAAGGATGCCGTACAGACCTACAACAAGACCGTGATCCTGGTGACCCATGACATCGACGAGGCTGTGGCGCTGTCGAAGCGCGTCGTCGTGCTGTCAGGCCGCCCCGCCCGCGTGAAGGTCGTTCACAACATCGATATCGATGCGAGTTCGCCGATCACCGCGCGCAACGACACAAAATTTTCCACCTACTTCAAGACGCTGTGCGCCGAACTGGACATCCAGACCGAGAAAACATCATGACCCTCGTGAGGCCCGACACCGTTCCGTTGAAAAAAGCCAGACCGCGCCGCAATCTCAAGCGCTCGCCGTTTGACACCATGCTCGGCCGCGCGGTGCTGCAACTGCTCGCCGTCGCGATCTTTTTCGCGCTGTGGGAGATCGGCGTCCGCGTCGGCTATATCTCCGCCTTCCTGATGGGATCGCCATCCGGCATTTTCAGCATGTTCTGGAAGCTGACCCTGAGCGGCGAGTTGCTGTCCGACTCCTGGTACACGTTGTTCGAAGCGATTCTGGGCTTCATCATCGGCACTATCTTCGGGTCGCTGCTCGGCCTCGCGCTCTGGTATTCGGTATTCGTCGCCAAGCTGGTCGAGCCCTTCATCGTCGCCATCAACAGCGTGCCTAAGATCGCGCTGGCGCCGATCGTCGTGCTGTGGTTCGGCACCGGCCTGATTTCCAAGGTTGCGCTGGCGGTGTCGCTGACCGCGCTGGTGGCGCTGATCGCCGCCTATCAGGCCGCGAAGGATGCCGACACCGACCTGCAGTCGCTGATGATCTCGATGGGCGCCGACAAGCACCAGGTGTTCTGGCAGGCCGTGGTGCCCTCGACGCTGCCGTCGATCATCGCCACCTTCCGCATCAATATCGGCTTCGGCCTGGTCGGCGCGGTGGTCGGCGAATTCATCTCGTCGCAGCGTGGCCTCGGCCACATGATCTTCACCGCGTCCAGCCTCTACGACCTCAACTCGGTCTGGGTTGGGCTGTTCACGCTGATGATCATGGGGTTTGTCCTCTACTACGTGATCGACATCATCGAGCGCACATCGCTGCCCTGGAAGCAGGCCAGCACCTCGCATCAGGTCCAGGTTTGATTTTCATCCCACCCACGGAGACGTCACCATGTCGTTGCTGAAGCGTATCGCCTGCGCCACCGCGCTGGCGGGAATCCTGCTCGCCACCCCGGCGATGGCGCAGAACAAGAAAGTGGTTCTGTCGCAGGCGTTCCAGTCGATGCTGTATCTGCCGCTCTACGTCGCCATCAACGAGGGCTTCTTCACCCAGCAGGGTCTCGACCTCACCAAGGAAACCGCGGGCTCACCCACCGTCGCGCTTTCGGCCGTGATTTCCGGCAGCGCGCAATTCTCGATCCACGGCCCGGAATGGACCGCGATCGCCGCCTCCAAGGGCGCGCCGGTCGGCATCATCGCCAATGTCGTCAACGGCGCCGCGGTGTGGATCGCCACCTCGCCCGACTTCAAGTTCACCGACATCAAGGGCCTCAAGGGCCAGAAGATCGTCACCGGCACCATGCCGACCACCAGCACCTCGCTGTTCATCAAGCTGCTGAAGGAAAATGGGCTGGACGCCAAGACCGACGTCGACATGATCCAGGTCGCGATCGGCACCGAGCCCGGCCCGTTCCTCGCCAAGCAGGCCGACGTCGCCGTGATGTATGAGCCCGGCCTCGATCAGGTCGTCGCCAAGGGCATGAAGGTGGTGTTCGGTTTCCCTAAGACCTACGGCGCCTACGCCTTCTCCGCCGTCACCGCGCGCAACGACGTCGATCCCGACCTCGCCCAGCGCGTCACCAACGGCATGGAAATGGCGATGCGCTTCATGGCCAAAAACGAAGCCCGGACCGCCGAGATCGCCAAGAAGGAGTTCCCGACGCTGGAGCCGACGGTGGTGGAATCCGCGGTCAAGCGCATGCTCGCCGACGGCGTCTACCCTCCGAGCGTCGACATCAGCGCGCCGTCGCTGAAAGTCTCGATGGACACCCAGATCGCGCTCGGCAACCTCGCCGCCCAGCCGGACTACGACAAGTTCGTGGTGAAGAAATACATCGTGCCCGCACTGGCGATGAAGTAAGATCGGACGCGCGCGGTCGAAAAGCCGCGTGCGTCTCCGAACTCTACGCAATATCCCTGCAGGACATCGCCGCATGACCGATCCGACCGCACACGCCGCTGCCTCTGGCGCCGGGGTTCTGGAATTGCTGCGACTGTTCAAGGCCAATGCTGACGCCGCGGATCGTTACGCCGCTGCGCAACTCGACAAGGCAAAGGCCACCGAGCCAGTCCTGAAAGCCTTCGAATTCCTTCCCGTCGACACCTCAAGAAAACCCGGATCGCTGTCCGGCATTCCCGTCGGCATCAAGGACATCATCGCCACTACGGACATGCCGACCACCAACGGCTCGCCGGTCTACAGGGATCACATTCCAACTGCCGACGCCTGGGTGGTCGAGCGTCTGCGCAATCTCGGCGCCACCCTCTTCGGCAAGACCGTCTCCACCGAATTCGCCTGGCGGCATCCCGGCCCGACGACCAACCCATGGAACCGCAAACACACGCCGGGCGGATCGTCGTCCGGCTCTGCGGCCGCGGTCGCCGCCGGCCTCGTGCCGCTGGCGCTGGGCACCCAGACCCTGGGCTCGATCGTGCGTCCCGCGGCCTTCAACGGCGTCGTCGGCTTCAAGCCCAGCTTTGGCGCGATCCCTCGCAGCGGCGTGCATCACCTAAGCCAGTCGCTCGACCATGTGGGCTTCTTCGCGCGCCGGGTCGATGACGTCGCCTATGCGCTGTCGCTGCTGATGGGCACGAGCGACCGCGATCCGCATGGCCGGCCGGTGCCGGCGTTTGAACTCGATCTTAACGAAGGGCTCAAACCCCTGGCTGCGCCGCGCCTCGCCGTCGTGCGCTTTGCGAAATGGGAAAAGGCCGAGCCCGAGCAGCAGGCGCTGTTCGACGCCTCGATCTCCAAACTGCGTAGCGCCGGCGCCATCGTCGAAGAGCTGGAGCTGCCCGAACTCGATCGCGGCAACTGGGACGCCATCAACATCATCCTCGCGAGCGAAGGTGCCGTGATCTTCGGCGATCTCGTCGCGCGCTATCCCGACCGCACCAGCGATCACCTGAAGAAGCTGGTGGAGACCGGCAAGGTCCACAGCGCCACGGATTATCTCGCCGCAAAGGCGCTGCAGGAGAAATTACGCTCGGACTTTACGGCTCAGATGGCCAACTTCGATGCCGTACTGACGTTGCCGGCCTTCGGCGAAGCGCCGGAGGGTCTCGCTTACACCGGTGACGCCGAATATTGCGCGCCGTGGACGCTGATCGGCGTGCCCGCTCTATCCTTGCCGGCCGGCTTCGGCAAAAATCATCTGCCGCTCGGCCTGCAGATCGTCGGCCCCTATCGCCAGGATTTGCGCATGCTGCGCGTGGCGAAATGGATCGAAAGCGCGCTGGCGTTCGACGGCGGGCTGCCCCACCTGCATTGAGCTGCGCAGGCAGGGGACAGCAACACACCATTGCTCCTCATGCGCTTTCTTCATGCCAGCGATGCCATCGCTGCCTTAGTACAACCTCAGCTCGACAAACATCAGCCCCAGATTCGGCCGATTGAAGATTCACGCTGTGGTGAACCGTTGGGGGTACAGCCATGGCGTTTGTCGGAGCCGAGTTCCTCGTCAATTCCACCACGGCGAATGATCAGGTCGGGGCCAGTCAGACCGTCTTGACGGACGAGCGCGTTCTCGTCACCTGGGTTTCCACCGACACCACCGGACCCGAACCTTACGACATTCGCGGCCGCATCCTTGCCGCAGACGGCACGCCTGAAGGCTCCGATTTTCTGATCAACACGACTGGTCTCGGCGATCAGGGTGCACCCACGGTCACTGCCCTGTCCGATGGTCGCGCCTTCGTCGCGTGGCAGTCCTATGTGCCGGGCGACAACGTCTACGAGGTTCGCGGCAGCATTGTTGACGCGAATGGACACGCCAGCCCCGACGTCGTCCTCAATTCGGCCGCGTCGATTTCGCCGTTCATGCCCTCGGCAACGACGCTTGCCGATGGCCACGTCCTCATCACCTACACGTCGGAGGATGGCGGCGACCCGAAATACTTCGGCGACATCCGCGGCCGGATCCTGAACGACGACGGCACCGTGGCGGTCGACGATTTTCCCGTGAATACCACTACCTGGGGCACCCAATACGGCTCGCAGGTAGCGGCGTTGCCCGACGGACGCGCGCTGGTGATATGGATCTCGTACGATCCGGATGTGGGCAAGTACAACATCTCCGGACGCTTTGTGAACAGCGACGGCAGCGCGAGCGGGCCGGATTTCCGAGCCCTCTCGCTATCGCAACTGGACCAGACCGGAGCCTCGCTCACCGTTCTCGCCAGCGGACGCATCATGCTGGCATGGGTCGCGCAGGAGCCCGACGGCGATCACAACATCCACGCGCGCATCCTGAACACCGATGGGTCCGTCTTCGAATCCGACACCATCATCAATTCGATATTCGCCGGCGACCAGTCCGCCCCATCGGTGACGGCGCTGCCGAACGGGCGCGCCTTCATCACCTGGCATTCCCCCAATCCGAACACCGGAGAGAGCGAGATCTATGGGCGCGTCGTCGGTCCCGAAGCCTTTCCGCTCGGCCGGGAGGAATTCATCGTCAACTCGGCAATCGGCCTGACCGAAAATGCGCCGCACGTGACGGCCCTGCCCGACGGTCAGATCCTTGCGACATGGACCTCCTTCGATCCTGCGACGAATTCCGACGACCTCCACGGTCGCATCCTGTCGTTCAATACGATCACGGACGGCACGCCGGGCAACGACCACATCACCGGCACCACGGACAATGACGTCATTCTTGGTCATGGCGGCAACGACATCATCTACGGCGGGGACGGGAATGATTCGCTGCACGGCGACACCGGCAACGATCAACTGATTGGCGATGCCGGCAACGATTTTCTGTATGGCGGCGCCGGCGACGACCGGCTGTGGGGCGGCGACGGCAACGATACGTTCGACGGCGGCAGCGGCGCCGACGCCTTTGCGGGCGGCAGAGGCATCGATCTCGTGCGCTACGAGGCATCGCCTGCCGGCATCCACATCGACCTGACGCTCAACACGGCAACCGGCGGCGACGCCAACGGCGACAGCTTCAGCTCGATCGAAGGCGTGATCGGCACCCGCTTCGACGATACGCTGATCGGCGATGGCGCCGCCAATACCCTGTCCGGCGGTAGCGGCAAGGATGTGCTCGATGGCCGCGATGGCAACGACACGCTGCAAGGTGGCGACGGCAACGATGCCCTGACCGGCGGGCCCGGCAACGACGTTCTGCACGGCGACGCCGGGAATGACCAATTGTGGGGCAACGACGGCGACGACACGCTGCAGGGCGGCGCCGGCGCCGACGTGCTTGCCGGCGGTGCGGGCAGCGACACCGCCGACTACAGCAACTCGCCGGGACCCGTGAATGTCAATCTCGCGCTCGGCACCGCGCAATGGGACGATGCCGACGGCGACACGCTCAACTCGATCGAGAACCTGACGGGCAGCGCTTCCAGCGACCTGCTCACCGGCGATGCCGGCGACAATCATCTGATCGGCGGTGCCAGCCAAGACTGGCTCGATGGCGGCGCCGGCCACGACACGCTGGAAGGCGGCTTTGGCGACGATGTGCTGACTGGAGGCCTGGGTGCCGATATTCTCATCGGTAACGCGGGCGCCGATCAGTTCGTGTTCAAGGCGATCCAGGACAGCCTGCCCGGCGCGCCAGATCAGATCGTCGACTTCTCCACCGTCGAGGCGGATCAGATCGACCTGTCGGCGATCGACGCCAACAGCAAGGTCGCCGGCGATCAGGCCTTTGCCTATGTCGGCGCCGCTGCCTTCACCCATACCGCCGGCGAGCTGCGCTTCGCCGATCACCTTCTTGAAGGCGATGTCGACGGCAACGGAACCGCCGATTTCGCGATACAGGTGAACACCGCTACGCTGAAAGCCAGCGATTTCATCCTGTAAACCGGCAACACGAAATCGTCTGCGGCGGGCCATTACGGCCACCCAGCCGAACTATGATTAGACATCAATTAAAAGGCTTCAAATAAGGCCGAAACTTCACATTCCTTTGAGATCAGAAACGGCAATCGCAGGGAACACCACCCGCCATCGGACATTACTCCGGCTTCGGACAATTGCCCACGTCCGAACTACACGAACTACAATGGAGTACTCCCATGACGAAGATGAAGATGAAGATTATTGCGGTTGCCGCCGTGCTGTCCTCGGCAATCGCCACCCCGTTGCTGGCGCAGGATATGACGCAGCGTCCGGCCAAGGCGCAGCATCAGCGACACCACGTCAACGTCAATGACCGAAATGCATACAACGCCAACGCCGCCTATAATCGCAGCGACAGCGGTTTCTGGCCGGGCAACGTAGCGACGGGCATCGTCGGCGGCGCAATCGGGACCGCAGGCGCGATCGCAAGCGCTCCGTTCCAGGGTGGCGCCTATGC
Organism: Tardiphaga sp.; assembly: GCA_028290355.1. Classification (GTDB taxonomy): domain Bacteria; phylum Pseudomonadota; class Alphaproteobacteria; order Rhizobiales; family Xanthobacteraceae; genus Tardiphaga. The sequence goes on from JAQGKA010000153.1 coordinate 6,694, forward strand.
AAATACTGGCGGCTACTATGGCGACAATTACTACGGCGCCGGCTACAACGGCGGTCGCTTCAGCCCCGGTTACGCATCCCGCAACAACTTCTCGTGCCAGCCCGGCAGCTTCTTCCGCGGCGAAGATGGCCAGCGCCATATCTGTCAGTAACGTTTCCCTCTGAAACGCAAAAACTGAAATAACAAAGGCGGCCACGCCGGCGGCCTTTGTTCTGTCTTATCGTACCGCCGGTGACGATCCTATTTCTTCTCCGCAGGATCCGGATGCACCGGATCGACCCACAGTACGGTCTCCGGCTTTTCCACCGGCGCGATATCGAGATTGATCGCTACCGCCTGGCCATCGCTGCGCACCAGCACGCATTCCAGCGCCTCGTCCGGGCTGGCGTTGATTTCCTGATGCGGCACGTAGGGCGGAATGAAAATGAAATCGCCGGGATTGGCCTCGGCGGTGAATTGCAGCTTCTCGCCCCAGCGCATCCGCGCCTTGCCCTTCACCACATAGATGATGCTTTCGAGATGGCCATGATGATGCGCGCCGGTCTTGGCGTCCGGCTTGATCGTCACCGTGCCGGCCCACAGTTTCTGCGCGCCGACGCGGGCGAAATTGATCGCGGCCTTGCGGTCCATGCCGGCGGTTGACGGCACGTTGGGATCGAGCTGATCGCCTGGGATCACGCGAACGCCGTCGTGCTTCCAGCGATCGGCGCCGTCATGATCGTGGCTGTGATCATGCGAATGATCGTGGGCATGGTCGTGCGGGTGGTTGTGGTCGTGACCGGACATCGCATTGCTTTCTTGAGTTCCGTAGCGGCAATGCGGCAGTGGCTGCCGCATCACGACCCGGAGAGCGAGGAACATTCAATTGAGCTGGCAATTGTCTCGGCGAAGCTCAACCGGGGCATGGAATTGATTCAGCCCCTATCCGACAGGAGTATCCCATGGGCAGTACCGCAGACAAGATCAAGGGCACCGCCAACGAAGCCATTGGCAAGGCCAAGCAGGGCATCGGCAAAGCCACCGGCTCTGACCGCCTGCAAGGCGAAGGCCTGCTTCAGGAAGGCAAGGGTCATGTCCAGAAGGCCGTTGGTGACGCCAAGCAGGCGGCCAAGGATGCCGTCGACAAGGCCTCGGGTATGGCACACAGGAAGCTCTGAGCAATTCGATTTAAAATTGCATGCGACAGACCGGTCCCTTGGGGCCGGTCTTTTGCGGTTAGGCGGAACTCATGTTTCCACCGCAGTGCAATAACCGCAGCGAAATTATTAAGCGTTCCGGGAACGCCGAGTTAACACCTGTGTGTGAGCCTCCTTGGGAGGCGTATCAAAATGACCCCTGCTCATCCCGAATCTGGCCTGACCCGTTTGCCGTTCCGCGCAGGCGCCTTTGTGGCGCTGGTCTGCGTTGCCATTCTCGCGCTGAGCGGCTGGCGCGAATGGACGTCCCGGGAAATCGATCTGAAAAATGCCGAAGTGGAGATGGCCAATCTCGCACGCTCGCTGACCCAGCATGCCGAGGATACCCTGGAACTGGCCGACACGGTCCTCTCCGGAATGGTCAACCGATTGGAGACTGACGGATCGGCCCCCGCAGCGATTGCAAGACTTCAGACATTCCTCGAATTTCGCAAGCCGAACCTGGGACGAATTCGCGGTCTGTTTGTCTACGACGAAACCGGACGCTGGCTCGCCACTTCGGATAAGCTGAACCTCGCGGGCCTCAACAACAGCGATCGCGATTACTTCCGGCGTCATAGGGAATCCTCCGATCCCCATACCCTGATCGGCAAACCGGTCAAAAGCCGGTCAGGAGGTCAGTGGATCATCACCGCGTCGCGGCGGTTCAACCATCCGGACGGTAGCTTCGCTGGCGTCGCACTGGCGACCATCGACGCCGCATACTTCACGCAATTCTACGGACATTTCGACATCGGTGCGAACGGCGCCATCTCCCTGATGAGCGCCGACGGTACCATGCTGGCACGTAGCCCCGACGACGGCACTTTTGTCGGTCGCGACATGTCAGGTGCGCCTTTGTTCCGTGATTTTCATTCCCGCCCCTCCGCCGGCACGTATTACTTCAAATCGCCGCTGGATGGCGTACAGCGATTGAGCTTCTACAAACGGAGCGACCGATACCCACTCATGGTGCTCGCCACCAGGGCGCAGGATGATGTGTTGGCGCAATGGCGCCAGGAGGCCTGGACTCGCATGGCCTTCGTCCTTGGCCTGACACTGGTGATTGCCGTCATCGGCTTCTATCTCGTCCGCCAGTTGCTCGAGCGTCAACGCATGGCCGCGGCGCTGGTAGCTAAGGAAGCCGATTTTCGCCTGCTCGCCGAAGAGTCCAGCGACATCGTGATGCGGATCGGCACCGACGAGCGGATTCTCTATGTCTCACCGTCGTCTTCCCGCATCCTGGGCTGGACGCCCGAACAACTCATCGGAACGCCGGCTTTGGCCGGCGTCGATGCCGACGATTTGCCACGGGTCGAGCAGACCGTCGCGGCGCTGAAATGCGGAGAGATTGAAGAGGCGAGGTTGATCTACCGCACGCGTCATCGCGGCAAGGAAGATATCTGGATCGAGACCGCCATGCGCGCCACCCGGAAACCCGACACCGGCGAGATCGACGGCGTGGTCGCGATATCGCGCGACATGACAGAACACAAGGATCTGGAAGAAAAGCTTGCGGCTCTTGCCACCTCGGACGGTTTGACGG
>JAQGKA010000211.1 GCA_028290355.1 Tardiphaga sp.
GCGAGCGCGGCAAGGTGCTGGTCCATGTCGGCTCCGCCACCGCCGACATCTTCGGCAAGGCCTGTTCGCCGACCGGCGCGATGTGGCTGTACGACACCTATTCGCTGGCGCAGGGCATCGCCAAGGCCGTGGTGCAGCAGGGTGGCGACAGCTGGTTCTTCATCACCGCCGACTATGCGTTCGGCATCGCGATGCAGGCCGAAGTCTCCAAGGTCGTCACCGCGGCCGGCGGCAAGGTGCTCGGCGCGGTGCGTCACCCCGTCGGCACGATGGATTTCTCCTCGTTCCTGCTGCAGGCGCAATCGTCCGGTGCCAAGGTGATCGCGCTGGCCAACGCGTCCGGCGATACCGTCACCAACATCAAGCAGGCGCGCGAATTCCAGATCGGCGAGGGCAAGCAGAAGCTCGCGGTGCTGATCTTCTATCTGACGTCGGTCCATGCCCTCGGCGCCGAGGCGACCCAGGGTGTGCAGTATCTCACCGGGTACTACTGGGACAATGATGAGCCCAGCCGCACCTTCGGCAAGCGCTTCGCGGCGAAGCACGGCGGCAAGATGCCGACCCATGCGCAGGCCGGCGTCTACAGTGCTGTCCGGCATTATCTGCGCGCGGCAGAAGCCGCCAACGACAATGACGGCCTCACTGTCATGCGCAAGATGAAGGCGATGCCGGTGGATGATTTCTTCGCGCCCGGCGCCCGCGTCCGCGAGGATGGCCGCCTGATGAACGACATGCTGCTCGCCGAAGTGAAGAAGCCATCCGAGGTGAAGGGCGAATGGGACTTGCTCAAGATCAAGAGCAGGATCAAGGCCGAGGACATCATGCGGCCGATCGCCGATGGCGGCTGCACGCAGCTCGATCCGCCGGTGAAGCAGTAAGGGTCAACACATACTCGTCATTCCGGGGCGCGAACGCCCCTAGGCGGTCGCGAACCCGGAATCCCGAGATGACGGCCACTTCTCCGCTGCCCGGGATTCAGAGGCGATGAACACCTCGGGATTCCCCGCCACTCCAATTGGAGTGGCTGAGGTTCGCTCGCAAGAGCGAGCGCCCCGGAATGACAGTGTGGGGCCTTACGGCTTCGGCGGGTGGATAAAAGCCCACGGGCTCACTTCGGAATCCCTGACTACGTCGATGGCGATCAGATAGGGGCCGCCATCGGCCAGCGCTTTTTCCAGCGCGGGGCGGAATGTCTCCGGCGAAGTGACACGCGCCGCGCCGACGCCAAAGGATTCCGCCAACCTGACGAAATCCGGATTGACCAGATCGGCGGCCACCACGCGGCCATCGAACACCTGCAACTGGTCGCGCCTGACATTGCCATAGGCATTGTTGTTGAACACCAGCGTTACCACGCCGATCTTGAACTGCACGGCGGTGGCCAGTTCCTGCACCGCGAACATGAAGCCGCCATCGCCGGTGATCGCGACAACAGGCCGATCCGGATGTGCGACTTTTGCGCCGAGCGCGGTCGGGAAGCCGGAGCCGAGCGTACCCTGATAGCCGGAAGTGATGAAGGTGCGCGGCTCGTAGATCGGGAAGCCGTACCAGGAGGTGAAGCCGACCTGCGACAGCTCGTCGGTAACGATGGCATTCGCGGGCAGCACCTCGCGCAGGATATTGAGATAGGCCATCTGCGGCTGTACCGCCTGAATCTCCTTGAGCGCTAGCGCCGACGCATCGCGGATCGCCTGGCGGCGGCCGGCCGATTTTTTGTAGCCGAGCTTGCGCATAGCAGCGAGCAGGCCGCGCGTGCCGGCTTGTGCATCGGCGACCACGGCGGCGTCGGCGGCGAAGCGGCGCATTTCGACGGGATCGATGTCGATGCGCACGGACTTCTGTCCCTCCGGCCGGTACGGCCAGCGCCACGCCGGCAATTCCAGCCGCGTGCCGATGCCGATGATCAGATCGGTCTGCGGCCACAGATGATAGGCGGCGGCCATAGTGAGCCCGAGTTCGTGGGCGTTGCTGACGATGCCGCGGCCTGAGCGAAACGCCACCACGGGTGCATCGATCAGTTCGGCGAGTTCGAGGATTTCATCGGCGGCGTCGAACGCGCCCGATCCGACGAAGATCATCGGCGCCTTGCTTCCGCCGATCAGCGCGGCGGCGGCCTTGATGCGCTCGCTGTCCGGCTGCGGCGGGGGCAGGCGGGCGAACGGCGTCGAGGCGCCGACGTCGGCGCGCTGCGTGAACACATCCCACGGCATTTCAAGCGCCACCGGCCCGCGGCGGCCGGACATCATCTCCTGGAACGCGCGCGACACCGCGCTCGGCGCTGTGTCGGGATATTCGATGCGGTCGGCCCATTTGACGAAGCTGCGCAGCGTTGCAAGCTGATCCGGCATTTCGTGCAGATGGCCGCGGCCCTTGCCGAGAAACGCGGTCGGCACCTGACCTGTCAGGCACAGCACCGGCTCGTTGGAGCCGAAGGCGGTGAGTATTGCTGCGCCGGCATTGAGCACGCCGGGGCCGGGCACCACGCTGAACACGCCCGGCTTGCCGGAGGCGCGGGCATAGCCATAGGCCATGTAGCCGCAGGCCTGCTCGTGCCGCGCGCCGATCACTTTCAGCTGCGCCTGATGGAAGGCGTCGAACAGCCCGTAGATCTGTGCGCCCGGCAACCCGAACACGGTATCGACGCCGTGGGCGACCAGGCCCTGCACGATGGCTTCGCCGCCGGTGAGTGCCGTCATCGTCTTGTCCAATCGTTGCAAGGAAAATTCATGCGGCTTCGTCGATGACGCCGTTGCGCAGCGTGCCGATGCCTTCGGCGGCGACCTCGATGACATCGCCGGGGACGAGATAACGCGGCGGATCGAACCGCGCGCCGGCGCCGGTCGGCGTGCCCGTGACGATGACGTCGCCAGGCACCAGCGTGGTAAAGGTCGAGATGTAGCTCAGCAGATAGCGGAAGCCGAACATCAGCCGGGACGTGCGGTCGTCCTGCCGCAACTCGCCGTTGACGTGGGTGGTGAGGCGGATATCGGCGATCTGCGCTTCATTTGTATAGGGCACGATCCACGGCCCGAGGCTGCCGGTTGAATCGAAATTCTTGCCCTGGGTGACGTTGAATTTAGCGTGGCGCACCCAGTCGCGGATCGTGCCTTCGTTGCACAGGGTGATCGCCGCGATGTGATCCAGCGCGTCGCGTTCGGCGATATGCCGCCCGGCCTTGCCGATGATGAGAACCACTTCGCCTTCGTAATCCAGCTGCTTTGACGCGCGCGGCCGCACCAGCGGCGTGCCGTGACCGACAAAGGAACGCGGCGTGCGCATGAACATGCTGGGAAATTTTGGCGCGTCCTGGCCGTCCTTGTATTCGGCGTTGCGGTCCGGGTAGTTGACGCCGATGCAGATGATCTTTTCCGGCGCCGGGATCGGCGGCTGCCAGGTGATGGCGTCGAGCGCGAAATCGGGCGACAGCTTTGCGGCTTCGTCCGCCAGGCGCAGCAATGCACCGGCCGCGATGGCCTCGCGCAGCGTCGGATAATGCTTCGCATACCGCGCCGAGAGATCGACGATGCCGCGGTCGGTGACGGCGCCGTATTTCGGTACGCCGTTGACGGTGAAGGTGGCGAGACGGTGAGGGGTCATCAGCTATCCAATACGCTCGGCATCAATCCGCAATGGTCACATCGGCCGTGAACAACGGCTCGCGCACCTTCTGCCCGGTAAACGGCGAACCCTGCTCGAACCAGGAGCGCGGCGCCGGGGCGCCCCACAGCGTCTGGCGGCGCGGATCGCGCAGCGACCAGCGCAGCGGCTCGTGGTCGCTGTCCATGGTCTGGTAGTCGCTGGTGTAGAGCTCGAGGCGATGGCCGTCGGGATCGCGCACGTAGAGAAAGAACGCGTTGGAAATACCGTGGCGGCCGGGGCCGCGTTCCAGATTGGGGAGATAACCTGAGGTCGCCATCACGTCGCAGAGGTGCAGGATGTTCATCGCGGTCGGCACCCAGTAGGCAAAATGATGCAGCCGCGGGCCCTTGCCGTTGGTGATGGCGAAGTCGTGCACATTGCCCTTGCGGTGCATCCACGCCGCGGCGATGCGGCCGTTCTCGCCGTCTTCCTCGGCATATTCGGTGAGGCGGAAGCCGAGCCGGGCATAGAAGTCGACGGTGTCCTGCACTTCGGCGGCGAAGACGTTGAAGTGATCCAGCCGCTGCGGGTGGCAGCCCTTGTAGAGATCGTAGCGCCGCAGCAGATGCGGCCGTTTTTCCATTGTTGCGTAAAGCTCAATCTGGAAGCCGAACGGATCGGTGAAGTGCAGCGTGCGGCCCTGGAACGGCCGTTCAACGAAGGTGTAGACGATGCCATTGGCGGCGAAGAACGCTGCCGCCTTGTCGAGATCGCCCTCATGGCCGACGCGAAAGCCGAGCCGGCGGCACGCGGCCGTCGCGGCCTTGCGCAGCACCAGCGAGTGATGCTGGTGCTCCTCGCTGCCACGTAAGTAGACCGCCTCGCTGTCGGCATCCTCGACATGCAGCCCGATGGTGTTCTCATAGAAGGCGCGGCTGGCGGCGAGATCGACGACGTCGAGCACCGCGTGGCTGGAGCGCAGGATGTTGAACGGCGGATCGAAGATGTGCTGCGGGACCGGCATGAGCGTTTCCTGTTTTATTCACTCGTCATTCCGGGATGGCTTTCGGCCGGCGAAGCGGGACGAAAGGCAGGCCCGGAATCTCGATGTGTTCATCACTTCTGGATTCCGGGTTCGCGTGCGCTAACTGCGCACGCGCCCCGGAATGACGTTCAAATCCCCGGCTCGATGCCGAGGCGCTGTATCTTATGCGTCCCCTTCGCCAGCGAGACGTGTTTTGTCTCCATGTAGAAGTCGAACGAATAGTCGCCGCCGTCGCGGCCAATGCCGGACGATTTCATGCCGCCGAACGGCGTCGGCAGATGGCGGACGTTTTCCGAATTCAGCCAGATCATGCCGGCCTCCAGCGCATCGGCGACGCGGAGCGCGCGGCCCATGTCCGCGGTCCAGACATAGCCGGTAAGGCCGTATTGCACGGCATTGGCGATCTCGATGGCTTCCTCCTCGCCGCGGAACTGGATCACGGTGAGGAACGGGCCGAACACCTCTTCCTGCGCCACGCGCATGTGCTTGTGGGCGCCGGTGACCA
>JAQGKA010000218.1 GCA_028290355.1 Tardiphaga sp.
AGCCGTTGACCTGCCGCGTCAGCGCGCCGCGGAAGCCCGCCAGATGCGTGCCGCCGTCGCGCTGCGGAATGTTGTTGGTGAAGCACAGCACGTTCTCATGATAGCTGTCGTTCCACCACAGGGCGGCCTCGACATTGATGCCGTTGAGGTCGGCGGAGACCATGATCGGTGCCGGCACCACCGCCTTCTTGTTGCGGTCGAGATATTTGACGAATTCGATCACGCCGCCGACATACATCATGGCTTCGCGCTTCTCGACCGGATGGCGCAGGTCGGACAGCACGATGTTGACGCCGGAATTCAGGAAGGCGAGCTCGCGCAGCCGGTGCTCCAGCGTGGCGAAGTCATATTCGACCATGGTGAAGGTTTCGGCCGAGGCGTAGAACGTCACCTCGGTGCCGCGCTTGCCGTTGGCGTCGCCGACCTCGACCAGCGGCGCCACCGCGTCGCCATGGGCGAACTCGATGTAATGCTCCTTGCCGTTGCGCCAGACGCGCAGGATCAGCTTGCTCGACAGCGCGTTGACGACGGAGACGCCGACGCCGTGCAGGCCGCCGGAGACCTTGTAGGAATTCTGGTCGAATTTTCCGCCGGCGTGCAGCTGGGTCATGATGACCTCGGCTGCGGAGATACCTTCGCCCTTGTGGATGTCGACGGGAATGCCGCGGCCGTCGTCGCGCACGGTGACGGAGCCGTCGGCATTGAGCACGACTTCGACAGCTGTCGCGTGGCCGGCCAGCGCCTCGTCGATGGCGTTGTCGACGACTTCGTAGACCATGTGATGCAGGCCGGAGCCGTCGTCGGTGTCGCCGATATACATGCCCGGCCGCTTGCGCACGGCGTCGAGGCCCTTCAGCACCCGGATCGATTCCGCACCGTATTCGATGGGGGCGACAAGCTCAGGATCGGCGATCGGTTGCCGGGCGGGTTCGGTCATGTGGGGGCCTTCGAAGGTGTGCCGAATCAGCGCGAAAAACGAGGGGCTGAATCAGGCTATTTGTGCCATGAAAGACGCACTGCGCCTAGCGCAAAGTCTTGCGCAGCAAGCTGTTGAATAAATAGGCTTTTCAGGCGGATTTTCAAGGCGCCGGGAAGCCATTTCCGGCGCCTCCCAAAAGTGGGATTTCGGTCTTCAGAGGAGGGCCATGATGACGCCGGAAATGCGGCCCCCGAGTCGCTCAGTAAAGCTGCATCGGCATCACGCCGCGCGGCGTCACCATCAGGCCCCAGCTGTCATTGGCGGCGATGTCGAGATCGCTGCTGCGATCGGGGCGGCCGGCGATCTTCAGCGCAACCTTGTATTTGCCTGGCGGCAATTCCAGCGTCGGACCGTTCGGCGTCTTCGGCCCGCCGACGCCGGGTGCGATCTTGATGGTTTTGGCATGGATGGTGATCGCAGCCTCGACGTCGCCCATGTTGCCGAACATCAGCTTGGCCTGGCCCGGCGCCGGCATGATGCCGGCCTTCGCGGCCTCGGTGGGGTTCTTCAGCGCCAGATTGACCGAGGTCTCGCCGTTGCGGCGATCCAGCTTCAACACCGCAGGTCCGTCCGGCGCGGTAAAGGCCAGCATCACCTTGTCGGCCTTGATGACAGCGCCCTGGGCCTCTTCCTTCCATTGCCGCTTCGTCAGTTCGCGGCGATAGAAAGCCAGCACCGCGCCGAGTTCGGCGGGCACGCTGGCATCGAGTTCGCGGCGAAACGGGCTGGTGCTGCCCTGCGCTTTCCAGCTGCCGGGGGCGCTGAGCGTATGCTGCTTCGGCACCGGCAGGCCGGAGTCCTCGTCGGCTTCGAGCGCGACATCGGCCGTCACCGATTTGGCGACCTCACGCTTCAGACCGGAGCCATCGGCCGTGACTTTCGCTTGGGCGCCCAGCTGCATGATCGTGAACGAGATGGTCTGCTTCGCCTTGGCGAAATCCAGCACCACCATATTGGGGTTGTTGATCACCGAGGGCGTTTCCTTCCAGCCCAGCGGTTTCATCGTTGCACGATGAAACGCCGCCAGCGCCTTGACGCTGGATGAACTGGAAAATTCCAGGTGGCCATCGGCGCCGTCGAACTGGATCTTGTCCGCGGTCTCGGGCAGCGGCACCGGCGCGATGCCGCCGTCCAGCGTGCGCAAGGTGGCATCCGAGTTCGGCGCCGCTGTTGTGGCGGCGCGTTGCGCATCCGACGCGGCAATCGCCATCCGCGCGGTCGCTTCGGCGTCGCGCAGGAATTTGGCGCTCTCGTCCCGCTTGGCCTTTTCACGCGCCGCCAGCACGGCGTCGGACACCTGCAGCACAAAGCCGACGGTGGTGAGGTCGTATTGGTGGCCGAGCTTGAGCAGACCGGTGCATTCCGCCGAGGTGAAGGCCAGCGTCACTGCCTCCGGTGTGATCGCCGCGCCTTTGCTCTGTTCGGTCCAGCCGCGCTTGCCGAGTTCGCGGCGATAGAATGCCAGCACCGGGCCGACCTCGGCGGCCAGCGTGGCTTTCAGCTCGCGGCGGGCGGCGCCGTCGGTTCGGGCGGTATGCACGATGAATTTCGGCGTCGGCAGGCCGTAGGAATCGTCGCCGGCCTCCAGATCCTGAGGCTGTGCGAACGGCGCGACCTTGATTTCGACGCTGGTGCCGCCGTCGCGACGCTGCAGAGTCATCATGATAGGCTTCTGATACGCGCGCCCGGCATTGACGAAATAGGCGCGCACGCCGTCTTCGTTGATCGCGTCGGGTTTCGCGCCGGGCCAGCGCTCGGCGATGTCCGCCACCGTCAATCCCGTCCAGCCCGACGTGGCAAGCCGGCTCACGATTTCGTCGCGCGTGGTCTCGATGGGGCGGGTCGTCACGCAGCGCAGATAGGGCCGGTTGCCGTTGAATAGGATGTCTCTGGCGGCCTCGGGCAGCGGCAGGTCGACGTTGATCCGGGTGGCGAGATACGTCACGCGCGAGCGCTCGAGATTGTTGCCCGCTTTGCGGAACGACACGATCAGGCCCTCGCCGGCCCGTTTGAACAACAGCCCGTCGCCGTTGCCCTCGGCGAGCGGGTCGACATATGGCGTCCAGCCGTCGTCGGCCAGCAATTTGCGCGTCGCTGTGATGTTGGCCGGCATCAGACCAGGCACCGAATACACCGCCATTTGCGAAATCGCCCGCTCGGGCTCCTCGACGGCACCCGCGAGTCGCGGCAGGCTTTTGACATCGACGATGCCGTCATCCGCCCGGCAGGCGGCCGAACCCGTTGCGAACGCCGCGCACAGGATCAATGCCGACAGGCATCGCGTTGCCGGGGCCATGGTCCCGGGCTTCATTGAAATGGTCACTGACGTCTCCGGGATCTGTTGGCGTATGCAACGCCGCGGCTATCATCGGGATGCGACGACACTGCCGCTTAGCTCTAGTCACCCGAACGAGCGCCGAGGTTCAAACCGGGATGTGCCGACGTGTCACGCGTCCGGCTTCGACATCAAAGATTTCACCGGACGCACCGATGTCGGTGAACGCTGCGGGATCGGCGCCGGTCATCCAGACCTGGGCGCCTAGCTTTGACAGTTCGCCGAACAATGCGCGGCGGCGGTCGGGATCGAGATGCGCCACGACCTCGTCGAGCAGCAGCAGCGGCGTGATGCCGGTCATCTCGGCGACCAGCGTGGCGTGGGCGAGGATCAGGCCGATCAAGAGCGCCTTCTGCTCGCCGGTGGAGGCGTCGCGTGCCGGCATGTTTTTGGGCGCGTAGATCACCTGCAGGTCAGTGAGATGCGGGCCGTCGAGCGTGCGGCCGGCGGCGGCGTCGCGGGGGCGGCCATCGTGCAGGATCTGGCGGTAGCGATCTTCCACCGCGGTGGCCGGCTCGTTGACCAGCGCGTTCTCCATCCAGCCGTCGAGCATGATCAGAGCGGAGGGAAACACCGAGGCCTCGCCGCGGGCCCGCAGCATCGCCGCGAGGCGCGTCACGGTCTGGCCGCGCATCGCGGCCACCGCGACAGCGAGTTCAGCGGTCTCGCGCTCGATGGCGTCGAGCCAGTGACCGTCATAGTTGCGCTCTTCGAGCAGGCGATTGCGCGAACGGAGGCTCCTGTCCAGCGCCGAGACGCGGCCGGAATGATCCTTGTCGATGGCCAGTACCAGGCGATCGAAGAACCGCCGCCGCTCCGAGGCTGGCCCCATGAACAGCTGGTCCATCGCTGGCGTCAGCCACACCATGCGCAGATGATCGCCGAATGCTGCGGCCGAGCCAACCGGCTCGCGATCGATGCGGCAGCGCCGGCTGGTCGCTGCGGCTTCACTGGCGGGCGGGTCGATGCCGGTGCCCAGCGTGGCGAGGCCGACTTCGCCCTCGACTTCCGCCGAGACCGCCCAGGAGCCATCGCCCTGGATATCGGCGACATCGTCGAGGGTGGCGCGGCGCAGCCCACGACCCGGCGAGAGAAAGGAAATCGCTTCGAGGCAATTGGTCTTGCCGGCGCCGTTGGGGCCCACCAGCACCACGACATCGCCACGCGTTTCCAGCGCCGCCGCGCGATAGTTGCGGAAGTGGGTCAGCGTCAGGCGATGGATGCGGGAGGCGGTCATACAGTCAGGGTCCGCAGCGACGGCCGCTCTCTCTCTTCCCTCCCCCCTTGTGGGAGAGGGTGGATCGAACGCGCGAAGCGTGTTCGAGACGGGTGAAGGGGATGCACTGCGAAAGCCCCCTCATCCGCCTTCGCTTCGCGAAGGCACCTTCTCCCGCAAGGGGAGAAGGGAAGAAGTGCCCTCACACCCGCATCGGCATCAGCACATACAGTGCGCCTTTGGAATCCTTGTCCTGCACCAGGGTCGGCGAACCGGGATCGGCCAGGCGCAGCACGGCGACTTCGCCTTCGATCTGCGCGGCGATGTCGAGCAAATAGCGCGAGTTGAAGCCGATATCGAGGGCGTCGGAGGCGTATTCGACTTCGAGCTCTTCCGTGGCGCTGCCCGAATCCGGATTGGTCACCGACAGCACCAGCTTGCCCGCAGACAGTGCCAGCTTGACGGCGCGGCCGCGTTCGCTGGAGATGGTCGAGACGCGATCGACAGCGGCCTCAAAGTCCTTCTTGTCGACGATCAGTTCCTTGTCGTTGTTCTGCGGAATCACGCGGCCGTAATCCGGGAAGGTGCCGTCGATCAGTTTCGAAGTCAGCACGACATTGCCCAGGGTGAAGCGGATCTTGCCCTGTGACAGCTCAATGCCGACTTCGGCTTCGGCATCTTCAATGAGCCGCTGCACTTCGCCAACGGTCTTGCGCGGCACGATCACGCCGGGCATGCCGTCCGCGCCCTTCGGCAGCTTGAGGTCGACCTGCGCCAGGCGATGGCCGTCGGTGGCGACGGCACGCAGCGTCGCGGCGGTCGCAGTGCCGGCGGCGTGCAGATAGATGCCGTTGAGATAATAACGGGTCTCTTCGGTGGAGATCGCGAATTGCGTGCGGTCGATCAGGCGTTTCACGTCGGACGCCGGCAGCGCGAAGGAATGCGTCATCTCGCCGGCAGCAAGATCCGGAAAATCATTTTCCGGCAGGGTCTGCAGCGTGAAACGCGAGCGCCCGGCCTTGATCGCCATCACCGAACGGTCGCCGTCGGCCTCGAGCACGATCTGCGATCCGTCCGGCAGCTTGCGGACGATGTCGTAGAACATGTGCGCGGGCACCGTGGTGGAGCCGGCGGTGCCGACTTCGGCGGCGAGGGTTTCGGTGACTTCGAGGTCGAGGTCGGTGGCCTTCAGCGACAGCCGGGCGTTCTCGGCGCGGATCAGCACGTTGCCGAGGATCGGAATCGTGTTGCGGCGCTCGACCACGCGATGCACATGGCTCAGTGACTTCAGAAGTTGCGCGCGTTCGACGGTGACCTTCATTGCAAAACCCGCCCGATCCAATTCGACGTCGTGTGGTGGAAGTTCCGGGCCACCCGGACGGGCGCCGCGGCGATTGACGCCCGCAAGCTCGATCAAAACGGATTTTGCTCAATCCCGCGGGGGTCCGCAAGGTGGCGTGGATAGGCGGGAAGTGCAAGGGATACGGGGCGTCGTTCCCCACGTTTTGGGGGGAATCCCCCACGGGTCGTCCCGGCGAACGCCGGGATCCATAACCCCTCGCGTTGCCGATTAAAGGAGGCCTCCGCCACACTGCCTCCGCGTCTTAGGGGGCCCGGCTCAGCGTTCGCTTGCGCTCACTTGGCCGGGACGACGTTTACTCCTGCAGCTGGCGCTTCAGCGATTCGACCTCGTCCTGCAGCGCGGTGTCCTTGCCGACCAGTGCCTCGATCTTGCGGACGGCATGCAGCACCGTGGTGTGATCCCGCCCGCCGAAGCGGCGGCCGATCTCGGGCAGCGAGCGCAGCGTCAGCGTCTTGGCCAGATACATCGCCACCTGACGCGGGCGGACGACGTTGGCGGTGCGGCGCGACGACAGCAGGTCGGAGCGGCTGACATTATACTGCCGGGCCACGACGCGCTGGATGTCCTCGATCTTGATCCGCTTCGGCTCCTGCGGGCGGATCAGGTCGCGCACTTCGCGCTCGGCCATTTCCAGCGTCACTGGCGTGGCGTTGAGCTTGCTATGCGCCAGCAGGCGGTTGATCGCGCCTTCGAGGTCTCTGCCGTTATGGGTGATGGTGCGGGCGAGATAGTCCAGCACCGGTGCCGGCACCTCGAACGTCGCGTGATGCGCACGGGCTGCTGCGACGCGGGATTTCAGAATGCCGAGGCGCAGTTCTTCGCCGAGCGATCCCATTTCGACCACGAGGCCGCCGGCGAGTCGCGAGCGAACCCGCTCGTCGAGACTCTCCAAGTCCGATGGCGGACGGTCGGCGGCGATCACCACCTGGCGGCCGGCATCGATCAGCGCATTCAGCGTGTGGCAGAACTCGGCCTGGGTGGTCTTGCCCTGCAGGAACTGCAGATCGTCGATCACCAGCACGTCGATGCCGCGCAGCGCTTCCTTGAAGGCCAGCGCCGTCTGCGTCTTCAACGCGGCGACGAAGCCGTACATGAATTTCTCGGCGGTGAGGTACAGCACCTTGCGCTCGGTGCCGGAATTGCCGGCCCAGGTCACGGCCTGCAGCAGATGGGTTTTGCCGAGGCCGACGCCGGCGTGGATGTACAGCGGATTGAACATCACGCTATCGCCGCGGCGACCTTCCGCCACCTGACGCGCGGCGGCATGGGCCAGCGTGTTGGAGCGGCCGATCACGAAGCTGCCAAAAGTCAGGCGCGGGTCGAGCGGCGAACCGCCGAGCGCTTCATGGCTTGCCGAAACCGGGGCAATCGCCGTGGCGCGCAATTCCGACGAGGCGCGGCCATCGCGGCCTTCGGTGCGGCGGGTATCGATCGGCGCCGCGGCTTCCTTGGCGGGCGGCGCGCAACGCATTGCGGTTCGCACGGTGACATCGACCCGATGCACTTCAGGCATTTCGGCCTGCCAGCAGGTCAGAACGCGCTCGGCATAGTGCGCCTGGATCCAGCTCTTCAGGAACCGGGTCGGCACCGAAAGGTGGACGCTCTCGTCCTGCACGCTTTCCAGATCCATCCGCGCGAACCAGCTGGAGTAAACGTCCTCGCCGACGCTCGACCGAAGCCGACCCTTCACGCGAGACCAGCGATCCTGTTCCATATTTGACATTTTCTGACGACTCTTCCGATTGAATTGATAGGCGGCCTAACGTTGCCGATGGCATGTCCGCGCGATTGCGTGCGCGGCGCGACCTCAGACGAATCTTCGTTTCCAGGCACAGGCCAGCCGTTCGGCGAAACGCCGCGGTCCGGTCAGTGATGGTGGAAAGGAAGTCTCCGCGAGGTCAGCGTGTACTCAACGGCCGGTCGGGAGCGCGGGCAGCGGGCCGCGCGAAGGCGCGTGCCTTCAAAGCAGCATCAGCCAAAGATCGCACGTATTGAAATGCTGTGGTGGTTGTATTGAGCATAAAGCCTCCCCCACTCGCCGCGGCCGCCCGCTGCAAGCTGTCATCTCAAAAGTGTTCCAAAATCAGCCTGCAACGCATCAACGGCCAAAGCCGCCTAGCGTCGCAGCACCGTGTCGTCTTGCCCGCTCGTCTGCCCGCTTATTCCCATCGCCTTCGGCTTGTCTGGCTGCGGTTGGCCGGCGCCTATCTCTCTTTTTTGTAAAGCGCCCGAAGTCCGAGCACCCTTGAGAAATTTCGACACAGAACAACCGTTCTCATACTGCTATGAGTTGCACCCCGATTAAAGCTTGGAAAGCGTCGCTAACCTGCACACCGCCGCTGATCTGCATGTCCACCCCGGTTCTTAAATCGCGCTGATCTGAAAAACCGTGGGCGCCGCGAACGATTAAGAAATACACCAAGGCCCGGTTCTCGCAACGGAATGATTTTTCGGATGCCTCGCGAAAACCGCATTTGCAAACCCGGGATCGCGCCGCGATTTGCACGGCGAAGCGTCAAGGTTTTGAATCAACGCGCTGAATCGAAATGTGACGACGCGATTGCAAATCGGCAGGCCGCGAAAAATAAATTCATAATTCGTTTACGATTCACGGTGGCGGGAATGCGTTTTCGAAGTGCTGCGTCTCGCTATGCCGATAAGTGATTAGACATGCGCGTTTTTTCCTGTGCGTTGAGTCAGGGTAACCCTAGACACGGGACTCGGCATGGTGGGCGCAATGCTGTTGCTATTTTCGAATCGAGCGCGGGTGAAGAAGAACGTCGATTGACACTGCAGCGTCAGCGTCTTCTGTTCCCACCGTGTCGTGCAGGTGACATTGCATAACGCGCAATCCCGATTGCGACAGCGGATTGGTTCGCGCCATCGAAATCTGTCGAATGATTGCGCGCACAAAAAAGCCCGGCGCGAGCCGGGCTTTTCGAAAATCATTTCGTCGATTGGATTACTGCGCGACGGCCGCGAGCTTCGCGATCTGGTGGACGAGGCGCGAAACTTTCCGGCTCGCCTTGTTCTTGTGAACGATGTTGCGCTGAGCAGCCTGCATCAGTTCGGGCTCCGCGAGCGCCATCGCCTTCAGCGCCGCTTCGCGGTCGCCGCTCTTGATCGCTTCCTCGACGGTGCGAACCGAACCGCGCATCTGGGTGCGGCGCGCCTTATTGACGATGGTGCGGCGGGCAATCTTGCGCGTCGCCTTCTTGGCGGAGGTCGTATTGGCCATATCTCACTATCCTTCAGCAGCGTCCCGTCTCGGGCGCCGGGCTGATTGACGTCTGCCGCTCGACTGCGGCCAACGCT
>JAQGKA010000222.1 GCA_028290355.1 Tardiphaga sp.
GATCTGCGTCATGAATGCCGGCAAGGTGGCGCAGATCGGCGCTCCGCTCGATGTCTACTGGGAGCCGGCCGACACCTTTGTCGCGCGCTTCCTCGGCTCGCCGCCGATGAACCTCGCGGGCGCCGTAGTCGCGACGTCCGCCACCGGTCATCTCGCCCGCAGCGCCAGCCTGGAATCGCCGCTGACGCGCTGGGCGCCCGCGGTGCTCGGCGGACTTGTCGACCGCAAGATCACGCTCGGCGTCCGCGCCGAAGACTTGCAGATGAACGAGGCCGCGCTCGGCTCCGAGCCGTTCGGCCATGTGCGCGGCCGAACCATTGCCGTCGAACCGCTCGGCGCGGAAACGCTGCTGCTGGTCGAGGTCGAGCCGGGTGTGGAATGGACGGCGCGGCTGCCGCGCCACGTGCCGGTGTCGACCGACGAGATCGTCGATCTGTATTTCCCCGCCAGCGCGGCCTTTATCTTCGATGCTACCACCGGCCGCGCCGTGATCGGCGAGGCGCGCCGGGATCGCCGGCAATGAGCAGCGCATTGCGCATCGGACTGATCGGCGCCGGCTGGGTCACGCAATATCACCTGCAGGCGTGGCAGAAGCTGGCCGGCGAGGCGCAGGTCATCGCCATCGCCGATCCCTCGGCAGACAACGTTGCTGCCCGTGCCGATGCCTTCGGCATTGCGCAACGCTTTGCCAGCGCGCAGGAAATGCTGGCAGGATGTGACCTTGATGCGGTCGATATCGCTGCGCCCCGCGCGGTCCATGCCGAACTGGTGCGCATGGTTGCGGAGCGTGGCCTTCCCGTGATTTGCCAGAAGCCGCTGGCGCCGACGCTTGCTGAAGCCGAGGCTCTGGCGCACGACGTCGCAGGCCGCACCCGCCTGATGGTGCATGAGAACTGGCGCTTTCGCGATTACTACCGCGATGCCGCCGGCTGGATTCGCGACGGCCGCATCGGCCAGATTACTGCCGCGCGGCTGACGCTGGTGACGTCGGGCACCATCCTGGATTTCAACGGCCAATATCCCGCTCTCGCCCGCCAGCCCTTCATGCGCGGCGAGACCCGCATGCTGGTGGCTGAAGTGCTGATTCATCATCTCGATACGCTGCGCATGCTGCTCGGTCCCCTCGATGTCACCGCGGCAACGCTGACCCAGACCTGCACCGAGATCGCCGGCGAGGATGGTGCCGTCATCCAGATGCAGTCGCAGGACGGCGCCGGCGTTTCGCTGTTCGCGACGTTTGCCGCCCATGGTGCGCCCCCGTCGCAATCCGACCGGCTCGAAATCCTCGGCAAGGCCGGTGCGATCCGGCTGGAGGGCAGCGAATTGCAACTGTTCGGCGCGCAAGGCGAAACCCGCAGTTACGATCTGGCTGCCAGCTATCAGGGCTCCTACGACGCCACCATTGCGCACTTTGTCGATGCGCTGCATAGCGGCGCGCCGTTCGAGACCTCGCCGGAGGATAATTTGCAGACCCTGCGGCTGGTAGAGGATTGCTATCGGCTGTCAGGTCGGGAAAATCGCACGTGACGGTCGCGAGAATGTCGGTGTCGCGGATGGACGAGCAGACCGAAATCATCAAGCGTCTTGAAGAGGACATCATCTTCGGGCGTCTGCCGCCGGGCGCGCGCCTGATCGAGGACAGCCTGATGGCGCGCTACGGCGCGTCGCGTCACTTCGTCCGTCAGGCGCTGGTGCAGCTCGAACACACCGGCATCGTGCAGCGCGAGAAGAATGTCGGCGCCACCGTGCGGTCCTATTCGGCCGACGAGGTTCGACAGATTTACGATGTCCGCGAAATGCTGACGCGGCAAGCCGCCTTGATGATCCGCCTACCGGCGCCGCCGACTCTGGTCGCCGAACTGGAAGCGCTGCAGGCGGAATACATCGCCAATGCCGAAAAGGGCGACCTGCGCGGCATCCACGACACCAACGACGCATTTCACGTCGCGCTGTTCGGCGCTTGCGGCAATCCTTATCTGGTGCGCTCGCTGCAGGACTATATGGGCCTGACCCTGCCGATGCGCGCCAAGAACCTCGCGGACCGCGAGGGGCTGCGGGTTTCGATTGATCAGCACAATGTCATGATCGCGCTGCTGCGCGGCGGCGACAACTGGGCGCTGGCGCAACTCTGCGTTGAGCACATGCATTCCAGCAAGGCCGATTACCTCGCGCGCATTGCCGCCACCCAGGCCGACGCGCAGGAAGATTCCACCGACGTGTAAGTCACCACGCCCGAACCACGGGCCAAAGGATAGAAAATGGATCTCGGACTGAAAGACAAGGTGGCGCTGGTGCTCGGCGCCGGCGGCGGACTCGGCAGCGCCATCGCATTGACGCTGGCGAAGGAAGGTGCGCGCGTCGCGCTGGCCGATATCGACGTTGCCGCCGTGGAGCGCGTGGTCGCCGAGATCACCGCGGTCGGCGGCAAGGCGATGGCCGTACCGTTCGATCTCGCTGACCGCGCCGCCACGGAAGCGCGCGTCACCGAGGTCGAAGCCGGCTTCGGCCCGGTCGATGTGCTGATCAACAACACCGGCGGCCCGCCGCCGACGCCCGCCTCGGGGCAGGATCCGGTGCTGTGGAGCAAGAGTTTTGAGCAGATGGTGCTGTCGGTGATTTCGCTCACCGATCGCGTGCTGCCCGGCATGCGCGCGCGAAAATGGGGCCGTATCATCACCTCGACCTCGTCGGGCGTCATTGCACCGATTCCGAACCTTGGCATTTCCAACGCGCTGCGGCTGACCTTGGTCGGCTGGTCGAAGACGCTGGCTCGCGAAGTAGGGGGCGACGGCATCACCGCCAACATCGTGTTGCCGGGGCGCATTGCGACCAAGCGCATCACCTTTCTCGACGAGCAGAAGGCCAAGCGCGAAAGCCGCAGTGTCGAGCAGGTATCGGCGGAAAGTACAGCGTCGATTCCCGCCGGGCGCTACGGCGATCCGCAGGAATACGCCGACGTCGTCGCGTTCCTCTCCAGCACCCGCGCATCTTACGTCAACGGCTCGGTGATCCGCGTCGATGGCGGTTTCATTGCCAGCATCTGAAGGATATCACATGGCTCTCGACGCAACTGCCTCCGGCGTATTCCCGATCGCTCCGACGCCGTTCCATCCCGATGGTCGGCTCGACGACGCTTCCGTCGATACCTTGATCGATGGTTACCTGAAGGCCGGCTCGAACGGTGTGACGGTGCTCGGCATCATGGGCGAAGCCCCGAAGCTCGAGCCCAGTGAATCGATCGCCATCGCTGACCGCTTCATCAAGGGCTTTGGCAAATTGCCGGTGATCGTCGGGGTCTCTTCGCCGGGTTTCGCCGCCATGCGCGCGCTGTCGCGCGAGGTGATGGAGAAGGGGGCTGCCGGCGTGATGATTGCACCGGTGCCGAGTCTGCGCACCGACGACCAGATTATCGGCTACTACCGCCAGGCGATCGAAGCGATCGGATCCGACACTCCATTCGTGATCCAGGACTACCCGCTGACCCTGTCGGTTCAAATGACGCCGAAGGTGATCCGCACCATCGTGCAGGAACATGCGTCCTGCGTGATGCTCAAGCACGAGGACTGGCCGGGGCTGGAAAAGATCTCGATCCTGCGCGGCTTCCAGGCCGACGGGTCCATGAAGCCGATTTCCATTCTGACCGGCAATGGCGGTCTGTTTCTGGATTTCGAGATGGAGCGCGGCGTCGATGGCGCGATGACCGGTTACGCCTTCCCCGACATGCTGGTCGAACTGGTCAAGCTGCAGAAGGCCGGCAAGCGAGACGAGGCGCACGATCTGTTCGACGCCCACCTGCCGCTACTGCGCTACGAGCAGCAGCAGGGCGTCGGCCTCGCCGTGCGTAAATACGTCATGATGAAGCGCGGCTTCATTGCCTCCGACGCCCAACGCAAGCCAGGCTCAGCTCTCTCCGTCAAGGCGAAGGAGGAAGTTGACTATATGTTGGCGCGCCTTGCGTGAACGGGAAAGTGAATAGCTGTTCGTAGAAATGGTCGGGGCGCGCGTCCGCTCATGGCGGCCGCGAAGCCGCCATACGGGCTGCGCTAGGATGAGGCCAAGTTGAAGCCCATTGTCTTTGGAACCACCATTTGGTCGCATCAATCCCTGATACGTTTCTAGGTCGCGAGTAACGCCCATGGCGCCGCCGCCGACAGCAGCCGGACAGCGAGCGTACGGTTGGCAAAATCGCTGCCATTGAAAAAAATGGGCATGGTGAAGTCCAGGCGGCGAATGCCTAACTGTCACCGCGGCCGCCACGACATCTGCCTTCGCCCCAGCGGCAGATGAACCAGCAATCCGTCCCTTCGGAGCACCCCGCCCGACGCGTTCGCGCGTGACCATGACCGGCAGCAGGTTTCCTGGCTCGCGGGTCGTCGCCTCGGATCACCTTCCCAGAAACCTTGCGGATTCCAGTGGTTTCTATGATCGTCGGCTATCCGCCTACAGTTGCGGGGGCAGCCGCGGAGTTGCCTGCTGATGCAGACGCACCGCATTCCCTTGGTTAGCCCTCACGGGCACTACCAATCACAACTCTGGCATTGGATTGAAAACCGGTCAACTAAAGAGTGCGGAGTTGGCGGCGTCTTGCTCGGCGAATGACAGGCTGTATCGATTACTTCAGCCCGAAATAAGCCCGGCGCAGCGCTTCGTTATCCGTCATCTCGGCCACGGTACCCGAGAAGCGGATGCGACCGCCTTCGAGCACGGAGACGCGGGTGGCGACTTCGAGAAAACCAATGTTCTGCTCGGCGATTAGCAGCGACAGCCCGCGCTTCTGCAGGTCGCTGAGCACGCGCAGCACTTCCTTGACGAACAACGGTGACAGTCCGGCCGACGGCTCGTCCATCACCAGCAGCTTCGGCTCCGCCGCCAGTGCCTTGGCGATGCCCAGCATCTTGCGCTGGCCGCCGGAGAGGCTGGAGGCCGGCGCGCGGCGCTTGTCGCGCAGCACCGGGAAGATGCCGTAGAGTTCTTCGGCGCGCGCGCCGGGATTGGCGTGGCCGAGCGCCTGGGCGCCGACGCGGAGATTCTCCTCGATCGACAGGTCAGGAAACACCGCCAGTTCCGACATGTAGGTCATGCCGAGCTTCATGCGGTCGCTGGAACGCATCTTCGTCACGTCCTGTCCGGCAAGCGTAATGGCGCCCTCGCGGGCCTCGATCAGCCCTACCAGGGTTTTCAGGAAGGTGGTCTTGCCGGCGCCATTGGCGCCGAGCAGCAGCACGGTCTCGCCCGGCCGTATGTCGAGGTCGACGCCCCACAGCACCCGCATGGTGCCGTAGCCGGCGTTGACGCCGCTCGCCTGCATCAGGAAATTGTCAGGCGGCATGCTCGCCTCCGAGAAACACTTCGATGACCTGCGGTACCTTGACGGCGACCGCGAGCTTGCCTTCGAAGATCTCTTTGCCGGCGTTCATCACAATGACGCGGTCGGTGATCTGTTCGATGAAACCCATCAGATGTTCGACGACGATGATTGCCATCCCAGTTTGCGCCAGCGCCTTGATGCGGGCGGAGATCCAGTCGAGTTCGGTCGGGTTGAGGCCCGCTGCAAGTTCGTCGAGCAGCAGCAGCCGCGGCCGGGTCGCCAGCGCGCGCACCAGGTCGAGCATCTTCTGCTGCGCGTTGTTGAGTTCGCTGGCGGGGCGGTCGGCGACTTCGGTCAGGCGATACTCGTCCATCAGCGCCTCCGCTGTGGGTGGCGCGACCTGCGCACGGCCATAGGCCAGTGCCACCGCAATGTTCTCGCGCACCGTCAGCGACAGGAACGGTTTTGGGATCTGGAAGGTGCGGTTGACGCCGAGATGGACGAGCTTGTGCGAAGCGATGCCGCCGATGGATACGCCGTCCAGTGTGACGTTGCCGCCATCCGGCGCGTAGAGCCCGGAGATGACATTGATCGACGTGGTCTTGCCCGACCCGTTCGGTCCAACGAGCCCCAGGATCTCGCCGGCGGCCGCGTGGAAGCTGAGGCCGTCAAGGGCGTGGAAACCCCCGAAGCGTTTCACCAGGCCGGTGACGTGGAGAAGCGAAGTGAGGCTAAGGGACACGCCACCCCCTCCGCGTTGCGAGCGAGACCAGTCCCGCCGGCAGAAACAGTACAAGGACCATAATGAGCAGCCCGTAGATCAGCTGGAAATATTGCGGCGTGGTGAAGCCGATGAGATTGTAGACGCCATACAGCGCGACGACGCCGATAATCGGGCCGGTGATGGTGGCGACGCCGCCGAACAGCGCGAACACGATGGCAAAGATGCTGAAGTCGGAGCTGAACACGTTGTCCGGGAAGAACACCGAGACGTACCAGGCATAGACGCCGCCGGCGAGGCCCGCGACCAGCGCCGAGGCGAGCCACGCGATGACGCGCATCCGCACCACGTTGACACCGGCCATCGAAGCGCTGACCGGATCTTCCCGCACCGCCTGCAGCGCGAGGCCGAAGCTGGAGTTCTTCAGGAACACGACGATGCCCATGGTCAGCGCCAGCACGATAAGCGCCGCCGCATAGGCCAGCGTCGGATTGAACGTGCCGGTGAGCGAGACGCCGTACGGGCCTCGCGTAATGTCTTCCAGCGCCGGGTTGGCGACGAAGTGCAGCACCGCCAGCGCCGCCGCCATATTGGCAATGGCAAAATAGGCCCCCGACAGCCGCAGCAAGGGAGACAGAAACAGGCCAAGCGCGACGCCGACCGCGCCGGCGACCAGCACCGCCATGGGCGCGGAGGCGTGATAGTGCATCACCGTGATGGCGAAACCGTAGGCCCCGGCGCCGAAGAAGCCGACGTAGCCGAACGGCAGATAGCCGGTGAAGCCGTAAATGATGTTCACGCCCTGCGCGAGCACCAGGAAGATCACGAAATTGAACAGCAGCAGATGGTTCTGGTAGACGCCCGGCAGCAAGGCGAAGATCACGAGCAGCGGCAGCACGATCAGCAGCAGGTGACGCATGTAGTTAGGCAACGCGCACCTGCCTTCCCAGCAAGCCGCTGGGACGCAGCAGCAAAATGAAGATCAACAAGACATAGGGAAGCAGATCGGCCCAGGAACTGAGATAAGTCTGCACCAGCATGTAGCAGATGCCGTAGACCACGCCGCCGAGCGCGGTGCCGAGCGGATTGCCGAGCGAACCCAGCACCACCACGGCGAACGACGTCACGGTGGCGTCGGCGCCGAAGGCTGGGGTCACCGAGCCGAACATGAACGGCGCGAACACACCGGCGACCGCGGCCAATCCGAGACCGATGCCGAAGGCGGCAGCTGATATGCGATCGACGTCGATGCCGGTGGCCAGCGCCTCGTCGCGGCGCGACATCACCGCGCGGGTCAACGTGCCAAGCCGGGTGCGGTAAAGGTAGAGATAGACAAATGCGATGGCGACAAGGCTGGTCGCGGCCGCGGTCACCCAGGATGCCGGAAAGCTCTGTCCGAAAAACTCGATCGGGCCGCCGGTATCGTCGGCGTTGCCGCCGAACAGCTTGACGCGGGCAGTGGTGAAAATGCTGCCCAGCGCGCTGCTCGGGATCGAACGTTCGCTGGTGCCAAAGAAGATCGTTGTGATCGCCTGGATGACCTGCGACAGGCCGAAGAACAGGATAATCGAGAGCATTTCCGGATTCAAGGAGCCTTGCAGCCGCGGCACCAGGATCTTGTAGAGCGCTACGCCGACCAGCACGAAGACCACGAAGGCGACGGGCACCGCGAGCAGGGGATCGAGGCCGGCGAGGGTGACGACGCCGAAGGCGACAAAGGCGCCGAGCATCAGGAAGTCGCCATGCGCAAGGTTGACGATGCGCATGACGCCGAAGACGAGGTTGAGGCCGATTCCGACCAGGCTGAAATACAGACCGAACAGGACACCGGCGACGAGTGCGTAGACCAGCATCAGCAATCGGCCCCCGGCGTCCGGTACGAGATCTGTACGTGCATCATGGGCGCGGGTAGACCGGCTTGGAGTTGTTGGCGTCGTGCGGATAAATCTCGACGAACTTGAGGTGGCCGTCCTTCAGCGCGATCTGGCCGAGCGGCGTCAGTTCGCCGATCTGGCCGCCCATCTCGTCGAGACCGAAAGTGCCGTCGAGGGTCTTGAGTTCGCCGGACAGGCTGAACACCGCGCGGTGCAGTTCGAGCTGGTCGAGGCTGGTGGCCACCGACAGCGACTTCTCGATCACCAGCGCCGTTGTGTAGCCAGCTACGGCGTTGAAGCCGAACTCGACCTTGCCGTCGGGATAGGTCTTGTTCCAGGCGGCGCGATACTGGGCCATCGTCATTCCGAAGTTGACGGGATAGTCGAGGTCGGTCGGCGGCACGTAGGTGAAGACATGCTCCAGGCCCTTGGCGCCGACGTTTTTCTCCAGCAGCTCTGTTTCCAGACCGGCGTAGATCGAGAACAGCATTTTGAACTTGACGCCGACTTCGCCGATGTTGCGCAGCAGGGCGATATCGTTCGGCGCGTAGCCGAGGTGGATCACTGCATCCGGCTGGGTCTTGCGGATGTTGTTGATCATCACGGTGTAGTTGGTGGTTTCGGTCGGGATGCCCTGATCATAGACGATCTCGAGCGGCGCGCCGGAGTCCTTGATGAACTTGCGCACCGCAGTGGCTTGGGTGCCGGTGAATTCATTGGTCGAATACAGGATCGCGACCTTCTTGATGCCGAGCGCCGGACCATCGTGGATCAGGAAGTCGGCGATCGGCTTCGGCCAGATCGTCGAGACCGGGTCGGCCATCAGCGCGATGTAGGGATTGTCCTTGGAGAAGAAGCTGGCGCCGGTGCCGGTCTGGTTGAACAGAAACATCTTGTGGTCGCGGGCGATGGCCACGGCAGGCGCGGTCAGCACCGAGCCAGAATCTGCGACCAGAATGTCGACCTTGTCCTGGGTGATCAGCTGATTGTAGAGCGAGGACGCCGTCGCGGTGTTGCTCTGGTCGTCATAGGCGACGAGCTTGATCGGGATCTTCTTGTCGAACGCTTTCACATAAACGCCGCCCTCGGCGTTCTTCTGCTCGATCCAGAGCTTCAAACCGCTGTGAACCGGCATGGAGATCGAGGCATAGCGGCCCGATGAAGCGTACAGTGTGCCGATCTTGATTTCGGTGGGCGCGTCGGCGGCAATAGCCGGCAGCGCAACGGTCATGCCCAAAGTAAAGGCGGCAATAGTTCTCCCGAGCATAACAAGTCTCTCCCAGTATTTTTTCTGGCGCCAACCTACTCCGGCTGGCAAGTCGTGCGCAAGCCGCGCCTCCGCCGGGCAGAGGCGCTCGTAACGGGGTTGTGCAGCTGCTCTTCTCAACTTGAGAGCATCGGATGATGCGCGAACGACAGACCGCACAAGCGGCCCGTCGTTCTTCTTGCATCCGATGCCGAGGCGCCGTTGGCCAGTTCGCTGGCCGTTCGCGTTTAGGCCTTCACCAGGTAGCATCCCTCCTGTTCACCGATGCCGATATATTTGAGGTCCTGGTCCAACTGGCGCTGATCGACCACGGGGCCGACTTGCGTGGTTGGCTGAAGACCTCGAACAGCAGTTCGGCCCCGGTCGCAGAGAGCGGCACATAGCCGAGCTCGTCGATGATCAGCAGCTTGTAGCCGGCGAGCTGGCGTTGAAGACGCAGTAACCGTCTTTCGTCGCGCGCTTCGAGCAGTTCGTGGACGAGAGCCGACGCCGTGATGAAGCCAACCGATAGACCCTTCTGGCAGGCCGCCAAGCCGAGCCCGAGCGCGATGTGGCTCTTGCCCGTTCCGCTGTTGCCGACGGCGATGATATTCTCGCGCCGCTCGACGTAGTCCGAGCGCGCCAATTCCAGCACCAACATCTTGTTCAACGATGGCAACGCCAGGAAGTCGAAGCTGTCGAGGCTTTTAACGGTCGGGAACCGCGCTGCCTTGATCCGGCGTTCCACCATGCGTCGCTCGCGATCAATCATCTCCATCTCGGCCAGTCGCATCAGGTAACGTGGATGATCGACGCCTTCAGCCGCACACAGCCGGGCGATCTTGTCGTACTCCCGCAAGAACGTCGGCAGCTTCAACGCCTTCAGATGATAGGCGAGCAGGATCTGCGGTGCGTCGGTCATACCGCCGCACCGGGCAACAGATCCATGTACGACCGCGCCGATGTTGTCGCGACCGTCGCTTTGGGCAGATACGGATAAATCGTCATGTCGAAGCGTGGTGGCCGCCGGTGACGAGGACACTCTGCTGTTGGCTGAAGTCTGCGCCGCTGCCGGTGTTGAAATTGTCCGACGCAATCTCGTTCAATCACGGAGATAGGTCAAACACAAGCAGTCGGTGCTCTGTCCCGTTGTTTGACCTTGTATGGCCCCCGAGATGTCCGGGCGAATCCTTTCGCGCCGACAAAGCTTCGCGATGCTTTCGTCGGCGGGCGCTTAAGCATCAGCAAATCTAATGCAAATGAGTAGAAATAATCATTTTTCTACCCCAGCTTAATCATTACCTTCACTGATAGGCCGCCGAGAATGAGGAACAAGAAATGAAATTAGGCTTCTTCACGATGCCTATCCATCCTCTCGACAAGGATTGGCGGCTGTCTCTGAAAGAAGATCGTGAGGCCTTCCTGCTGGCTGACGAACTTGGGTTCACCGAAGCCTATGTTGGTGAGCACGTTACGGACAAAGCGGAAAACATTACGTCCTGCATCGCATTCATCGCCTGGATCGCGGCGGCGACTAAACAAATTCGGCTGGGAACCGGCACGATCAATATGCCGAACACCCATCCAGCCGCTCTCGCGGCCAGCATAGCCATGCTCGATCACATGCTGGACGGACGCTTCATTTTTGGGATCAGTCCCGGCGGACTTCTGTCGGACGCGGAATTGTTTGGCAATCTCGACGCGAATCGCAACGAAATGTTTCTTGAGGCTATCAATCAGGTCCTGGATATCTGGACCGGCGAGCCTCCCTACAATCTGCAGGGAAAATACTGGAACGTCTCGACCCAAAAAACTCTGATCAAGGAGATTGGCCAAGGATACATCCCGGGCCCGCTGCAGCGGCCGCATCCGCCTATCGTGGTGACGGCGGTCGCGCCGTTCTCAAAAGGCGTCACTGAGGCTGCCGCACGAGGATGGGATCCGATTTCGGCGAACTTCCTAATGCCGGCATGGGTCAAAAGTCACTGGCCGAAATATGCCGAAGGCTGCGAGCGAAGCGGTCGAGCTCTCGATGCGAAGAACTGGCGGGTTGCGAAGAGCGTGTTTGTTGCCAAGGATGTATCGAAGGCAAAGGCATACGCGACCGACCCGGACGGTCCCTACGTCAGCTACTATCGGTCATTGTTCACCAAACTGAAAAAGAACGGCCGCATTGAATTGTTTAAGACCCGCCGCGATCAACCCGATGACGAGGTGACGCTTGAGATGGTGTGTGAGAAATTGATCATTTACGGGACGCCGGATAGCGTCGCGGATCAGTTGCTTGCCTTTGAGGACGAGGTCGGCAAGTTCGGCACGCTGCTCTATGCAGGCAAGGATTGGAAGGATCCCCAACTTGGTCGCGAGTCCATGATCCTGATGGCTGAAAAGGTGATGCCGCAAGTCAATGCGGGGACTTCGAAACAGGTCAACGCCGCAGAATAGTCCCGCAGCCAAATCAAAAGGAACGCCGTGGCTCCTGGCGATCACAACCCTTATCAGGTACTTGCCGGCGGCCCCACTTGGGCAGCCGCTGGTGCCCGATGCGTCCAAGCGGTCTTGGTGCGAACATGGAACGCGCGTGGGGTTCTGGCGGCGGTTCAAGGCGTTGACGGACACAAACATGCCGGTGACATGTGCGTGGTACGGCGTGACCTTGATGACCGCCAGCCAGATTAGCGACCAGTTTCGCACAGAACGCACAAAGGCACAGGATCGGACAAGCACATGATCAAGGCTGCGGTTATCGGCCTGGGATGGCGGGGGCAAACCATTCTCAGAAATCTGTCAAACAGCACCACCATTCGGCCTGTGCTGTGCGTCGATCCGTTGGATTCGGCGCGTACGGCAGCATCGGCGTTTGGTGTCGAGACATCGCCTCATTTCGAAGACGCGCTGACGCATCCAGATGTGCAGGCCGTCATTCTCTGCACGCCACAAGAGCGTCATGCGGATCAGATCGCAGCAGCCGCGCGGTCCGGACGTCACGTCTTCTGTGAGAAGCCGTTATGTACGACATCAGCCGATGCGGAAGTCGCGATCGCAGCGGTAAGGAAAGCCGGCGTTCAGTTGGGTATCGGGCACGAACGACGTTTTGAGCCCGCGGTTATTGAGATGCGGCAGCGATTTGCCGCAGGCGAGTTCGGCAATCCGCTGATGCTGGAAGGCAATTTCAGCCAGGACAAGTTCCTGAAATTGCCTGATGACAACTGGCGATTGTCAAATACGGCAAATCCGGTCGGCCCGCTCTCCGCCCCCGATCCGCCTTCTTCGACACATTCTTGACGCACGATGCCCTTCGGTCCATGCCCTCACAGGAGGTAGCTATGGAGCATCAATTTTTCATTCGCCAGCAAAACCTTAAGCTTTATCGCAGTCTCGTGGCTGCATCGGAAGCGGCGGCAGCGAAAGCTGACGCGCGGCAGGAGAAAGTTTTAAAGCTACTGGCAGAGGAAGTAGCGAACGAACCGCCGCCCAGAAAGAACTAATGCGTCCGCTACCGGCATGAGAGGCTCAACCCGTCAACGGATTGTACTCGTGACGAAGTTAGTTTGTGCTGGAGGTCAATCGCAGCGCTGCCTGTGGCTTGGGGGTCAAAGCTTTCGCTGCTTACGACTTGGACAGACCAAGTTCATTTCGGCCACCTCATCTGTGACGGGATAAATATCGACGGCGGATACGTCCGCGCATCCCGGGTAAGTGTGGATTTCTCTGAGGGCGATTTGCTTCAGTTCTCCTATCGATATCAGCGTCTCGTTCATACGGGTTCTCCGTTTTCACGTTTAGATAGGGAGGGGGCAACCCAAGGAGTTGCCATGAAAAAGCCTCTGACGATGCCGGACGAGCCGCCTCCCCGTAACATC
>JAQGKA010000231.1 GCA_028290355.1 Tardiphaga sp.
GCGGTGCTGGCGCGCCAGCCGATCAGGCGCCGCGTCGGCATGCGGATGTTTCAGGCCGTCATCGTTTACGGCGTGGCCACGGTGGCATTCTCGCTGTCGCATTGGATGTGGCTGTCGGTTGTGGCGCTGGCGATCCTGGGCGCGGCCGACACCGTCAGCGTGGTGATCCGGTTTTCGCTGGTGCAGCTCGCCACTCCGAACGAGATGCGGGGCCGGGTCGGTGCGGTGAACTTCCTGTTCATCAACGCGTCCAACCAGCTTGGCCAGTTCGAGAGCGGCGTCACCGCAGCGTTGTTCGGCACCATGCCGGCCGCACTGCTGGGCGGCATCGGCACGATCGCGGTGGCGCTATTGTGGATGAAGCTGTTTCCGGCGCTGCGCAATGTCGAACGGCTGGAGTAGGGCGGGCAGGTCGTGACGTGCTATTGGCAACGAGCCAAAGCCATTCATTGCGACACAACCTCGGCGAAATAATCATGAGCTTTTTCGAACGTCTGAAGGCCGCAGCATCCGCCGAGTGGCGGACCTACACCGAGCATCCCTTCACGAACGCCATGGCGGACGGCTCGCTCGCCGAAGCCGCATTTCGCCACTACCTTGCGCAGGACTATCTGTTCCTGATCGAGTTCGCGCGCGCCTACGCGCTCGCCATCTACAAGTCGCCCGCGCTTGCCGACATGCGCGAAGCGGCCGCCGGGCTGTCGGCCATTCTCGATGTCGAGATGGACCTTCATGTCAAACTCTGCGCGGGCTGGGGCCTGTCGCCCCGCGATCTTGAACGGACGCCGCCGGCCGCCGAGATGCTGTCCTATACGCGCTACGTTCTCGATACGGGCATGCGCGGCGATCTGCTGGCGCTCAAGGTGGCGCTGGCGCCTTGCGTGATCGGCTACGCCGAGATCGCGACCCGGCTCGCCGCGCAGCCCAATGCGGACGCTGCGACGAACCCCTATCGCGTCTGGATCGCCGAATATGCCGGCGCGCCGTACCAGGAGGTCGCGGCGAAAGCGCAGGCCCAGCTCGACCGTCTCGCCGATCTCTACGCGACCCCGGCGCGTGAAGCCGAGCTGATCGTGATCTTCAAGGAAGCGACACGGCTCGAAGCCGATTTCTGGGAAATGGGCTGGCGGGTCGAAGCTGCTCGTCCATGACGAAGAAGTGTCTGGCGACGGTCGGCGGCGGCGGCGGATAGACCTGATTTTCGACCAACTGTGGTACGCCGGTACAATCCATGCACTTGCATCTTGTTGCGAGATGCGCGACAGGTTCCCGTCGTCCCGAAGCTACCCACCGAAGGAATTTCCATGGCCACCCATACCGTTGCCGTCATCGTCGGCAGCCTCCGCAAGCAGTCGTTCTCGCTCAAGATCGCGCACGCCCTCGCCAAACTGACACCGGCGTCGCTGAAGCTGAATATCCTGACGCTGCATGACCTCTCGTTCTTCAACCAGGACCTCGAAGCCGCGCCGCCGGCCGACTGGCTCAAGTTTCGCGAGACGATCCAGGCGTCCGACGCTGTGCTGTTCGTGACCCCGGAATACAACCGCTCGATCTCCGGTGTGCTGAAGAACGCCATCGACGTGGCGTCGCGGCCTTACGGCAAGAGCTCGTTCCTCGGCAAGCCGGTAGGCATCGTCAGCAACTCGCCGGGTCCGCTGGGCGGCGTCGCCGCGGCGATGAACCTGAAGCAGCTGCTGCCGGGCATCACCGGCCCGATCATGCAGCAGCCCGAAATCTACCTGAACGGAATTGGCGACGCTTTCGACGACAAGGGTGATATCGCCAAGGAGTCGCTGCGGCCAGTGCTGCAGGCCTATATCGACGCCTTCGCGGCGTGGGTTGAAAAGCAGAAGAAATAACCCTCCGGAATCTGAGCTGCGGCCCGGTTGTTAGGTTCGCCTTAACCGGGCCGTCGCATGTTTGGGGCATGGTCAAGCATACCCGACTCAAATCCGTGCTCACCGGGCTCGCGCTCTATGCGCTGGCGGCGATGATGATCGGCTATTTCGGCGTCAACGCTTATACCGGCAAATATGGCCTCAATGCCCGCCAGGAACTCGACCAGGAAATCGTCGCGCTGACTTCCGAGCTGGTGCGGCTGAAGCAGGAACGCGCCGAAGGCGAGCAGCGGGTCTCCTCGCTGCGCTCTACCGGCCTCGATCCCGACATGCTCGACGAGCGCGTCCGCTATCAGCTCGACTACGTCCACCCCCGCGATCTGGTCAAAGTCATCAAGCCGAACTGAGTCGTACTGCCGCACACTCCGCCGTCATCCTGAGGAGCGCGCCCTTGCGCGCCTCGAAGGATGCGCCGCACGCGCTGAACATGCATCCTTCGAGGCTCGCCGAAGGCGGCGAGCACCTCAGGATGACGGCTGTGTGAGCTGCTAATTCCGCAAATTACAAAACGCATCCTGTTCGCTTTCGAAAGTTGCGCGTGTTGCACTGCGTCATGAAGCGGGCATGGCTGCTGCCATCTCCCGCGACGCACCGTCCCTTTCACACTGCGGAATGTTGGAGTAGAGAGGGCCATTCACTCTCGCATCCGGAATTTTCATGGCCGCACCGAAGAAAAGCGTCGCTCCCGCAGGGCAGGCAACGGGCAATGGCGCCACCCAGCCGTCGCCGCCCGATTTCAACCGCGACCAGGAGCTGCACGCGCTGCGTGACATGCTGCTGATCCGGCGCTTCGAGGAGAAGGCCGGACAGCTCTACGGCATGGGTGCGATCGGCGGCTTCTGCCATCTCTACATCGGCCAGGAAGCCATCGTCGTCGGCATGCAGATGGCCTTGAAGGACGGCGATCAGGTCATCACCGGCTATCGCGATCACGGCCACATGCTGGCTTGCGGTATGGACGCCAAGGGCGTGATGGCCGAGCTGACCGGACGCCACGGCGGCTATTCCAAGGGCAAGGGCGGCTCCATGCACATGTTCAGCAAGGAGAAGAATTTCTACGGCGGTCACGGCATCGTCGGCGCGCAGGTCTCGCTCGGAACGGGCCTCGCCTTCGCCAACCGCTACCGCGGCAACGATTTCGTCAGCCTCGCTTACTTCGGTGACGGCGCGTCGAACCAGGGCCAGGTCTATGAGAGCTTCAACATGGCGGAGCTGTGGAAGCTTCCCGTGGTCTACGTCATCGAGAATAACCGCTACGCCATGGGCACCTCGGTGACGCGCTCCTCGGCGCAGACCGACTTCTCCAAGCGCGGCATCTCCTTCAACATTCCCGGCGAGCAGGTCGACGGCATGGACGTCCGCGCCGTCAAGGCGGCGGGCGACAAGGCTGTGGCATGGTGCCGCGCCGGCAAGGGCCCCTACATTCTGGAAATGCAGACCTATCGCTACCGCGGCCATTCGATGTCGGACCCGGCGAAGTATCGCACCCGCGAAGAAGTCGACAAGGTTCGCCACGATCAGGATCCGATCGAGCAGGTGCGCAACCGCCTGCTGGCCGAGAAGATGACCGAGCAGGACCTCAAGGCGATCGATGCGGAAGTCCGCGACATCGTCAATGCCGCCGCGGATTTCGCGCAGCACGATGCCGAGCCCGATGCGTCCGAACTTTACACCGACGTCTACCGCTGAAAAGCGCACCGTTGAGCGCGCAGCTTAAAGATTGATCTGGAGTTATTATGGCCATTCAAGTGCTGATGCCCGCGCTGTCCCCGACCATGGAGAAGGGCAACCTCTCCAAATGGCTGAAGAAGGAAGGCGAGGCGATCAAATCCGGCGACGTCATCGCCGAGATCGAGACCGACAAGGCGACGATGGAAGTCGAGGCCACCGACGAAGGCACCCTCGGCAAGATCCTGATCCCCGAGGGGACCAATGACGTCGCGGTGAATACGCCGATCGCCACCATCCTGGCCGATGGCGAGGATGCCTCCGCCGTACCGTCGCCGGCGAAGCAGGAAAAGGCCGCGGAGTCCGCAGCCCCGGCTGCTGAAGCCAAAGCGCCAGCGCCGAAGGAAGAACCCGCCGCTGCGCAGTCTGCTCCCGTAGCACCGAAGGCGGCCGTCGAGGCCGATCCGAATATTCCCGAAGGCACCGAGATGGTGACGATGACCATCCGCGACGCCTTGCGCGACGCGATGGCCGAAGAGATGCGCCGCGACGAAGACGTCTTCATCTTGGGCGAGGAAGTCGCGGAATATCAGGGCGCCTACAAGGTGACGCAGGGCCTGCTGCAGGAATTCGGCGCCCGTCGCGTCATCGACACGCCGATTACCGAGCACGGCTTTGCTGGCGTTGGCGTCGGCGCGGCGATGGCCGGCCTGAAGCCGATCGTCGAATTCATGACCTTCAACTTCGCCATGCAGGCGATCGACCACATCATCAACTCCGCAGCCAAGACGCTGTACATGTCCGGTGGCCAGATGACCTGTTCGATCGTGTTTCGCGGCCCGAACGGCGCCGCCGCCCGCGTCGGCGCGCAGCACAGCCAGGACTACTCGGCCTGGTACTCGCAGATCCCCGGCCTCAAGGTGGTCGCGCCGTATTCCGCAGCCGACTACAAGGGCCTGCTCAAGGCCGCGATCCGCGATCCCAACCCGGTGATCTTCCTTGAAAACGAAATGCTCTATGGTCATTCCGGCGAAGTGCCGAAGCTTGATGATTACGTGGTGCCGATCGGCAAGGCCAAGGTCGCCCGCACCGGCAAGGATGTCACGCTGATCTCGTGGTCGAACGGCATGAGCTACGCGCTGAAGGCCG
>JAQGKA010000506.1 GCA_028290355.1 Tardiphaga sp.
GGTGCCTACTGGAAGGAAGGCATGAAGCTCGGCTATCAGGACGTCGGTTCGGGCACCCTGCTCAAGTCGACGCCGCCGGATCGCCGCAAGGCCGCGTGGCTCTATCTGCAGTTCATCACCTCGAAGACGGTGAGCCTGAAGAAGAGCCATGTGGGACTGACCTTCATCCGCGAATCCGACATCTGGGACAAGTCGTTCACCGAGCGTGCGCCCAAGCTTGGCGGCCTGATCGAGTTCTATCGCTCGCCGGCGCGCGTGCAGTGGTCCCCGACCGGCAACAATATCCCGGACTATCCGAAGCTGGCGCAGCTGTGGTGGCAGAACATCGGCGACGCGTCGTCCGGTGCGAAGACCGCACAGGCGGCGATGGATTCGCTGGCGGCGGCGCAGGATTCGGTGATGGAGCGGCTTGAACGATCGAAGGTTCAGGGCGACTGCGGGCCGAAACTCAACAAGAAGGAGACGGCGGAATACTGGTATGCGAAGTCCGCCAAGGACGGCAACATCGCGCCGCAGCGCAAGCTGGCCAATGAGAAGCCGAAGGGCGAGACGGTGGACTACGACACGCTGATCAAGTCGTGGCCGGCGTCGCCGCCGAAGCGCGCTTCGAACTGAGTCGATGCCGCGGGCGCTGACTTCACTTCTCCCCGCCTAGCGAAGCTTTGCTTCGCGCGGCGGGGCGAGGGAGCGCACGGCCTTCGCGAAGCACGGACAACAAAAAGGCCGGGAGCGATCCCGGCCTTTCTTTTTGATTCATTTACATCTGAGATCGTCATTCCCCGGCGCGCCAATTGGCGCGCCTGAGGGCGCGAGCAGCGTCAGCTGCGAGCGAACCCGGAATCCCAATGTAAATCACTTCGGGATTCCGGGTCTGCGCCTGAAGAAGGCGCATCCCGGAATGACAACGTTTTACTCGGCCGCCTGCGTCGCGCTGAGTGCCGGATAGTCCGTGTAGCCCTTGGCACCGCCGCCGTAGAACGTCGCCTTGTCCGGCTCGTTGAGCGGCGCGCCGGTCTTCAGGCGCTCGACCAGATCCGGATTCGAGATGAACGGCTTTCCGAACGCGATCAGATCGGCCTCGTTGGCCGCCAGCACCTTGTTGGCGAGCGCGAGGTCGTAGCCGTTGTTGCCGATATAGGTGCCCTTGAAGCGCTTGCGCAGGCCGGCGTAGTCGAACGGGGCGACGTCACGCGGGCCGCCGGTGGCGCCCTCGACAACGTGGAGATAGATCAGCTTCTCGGCATTGAGCCCATCGACGATGTAGTCGAACAGCTTCTGCGCATCGCTGTCGATGGCGGCATCGTTGGCCGGCGTCACCGGCGAGATGCGGATGCCGGTCTTGTCGGCGCCGATTTCCCGGGCGACGGCCTTCGATACTTCGAGCATCAGCTTCGCGCGGTTCTCGATCGAGCCGCCATAGGCGTCGGTACGCTTGTTGGTGCTGTCTCGCGCAAATTGCTCGAGCAGGTAACCGTTGGCGCCGTGAATTTCGACGCCATCGAATCCGGCTTCGACGGCATTGGCGGCACCGCGTGCAAAGCTGTCGATAATCCCCTGGATTTCGCCGAGCTCCAGCGCCCGCGGCTCGGAAACGTCGGTGAAGGTGTTGTTCACATAAGTCTTGCCCTTGGCGCGGATCGCGGAAGGGGCGACCGGGGCGCCGTCATTGGGCTGCAGGCTGGTGTGGGAGATGCGACCGACGTGCCAGATCTGCAGGAAGATGTGGCCGCCTTTGGCGTGGACGGCTTCGGTCACCTTCTTCCAGCCGGTGATTTGCTCCTTGGTGTAGATGCCTGGCGTGTCCTGGTAGCCCTGGCCCTGTTGCGAGACTGGCGTGCCTTCGCTGACGAGCAGGCCGGCAGAGGCACGCTGGCTGTAATAGTCGATGGCCAGCGGATTGGGCACCAGGCCTGCCACGGCGCGATTGCGCGTGAGGGGAGCCATCACGGCGCGGTTGGACAGCGTGATCGGGCCGAGCTTATAGGGCTCGAAAAGTTTGGAGTTGCTCATTTTTGATGTTCCGGAAAATGGCTAATACAATTGAGGTGTGCATTGCGGTGCGCATTGCAATGCCTTGCAAGGCTGCATTTTCGGGCAGAAAAATACTCTGAAATAGCCGCATAACCGAGCACAAAAAACTTTCGGCCACCCAGCGGGTGGCCAAAAGATACTGTCATGTTGTTGTTTCAGAGTTCGTCATACCCGGCACATCCAGCGAAGCCGCGCTTCGCGCTTTGCCCGGCCATGACGGAAAGGTTCAGTTCGCGCCGAGGAAATCGCGCTTGCCGACTTCGACGCCGCACATGCGCAGGATGCCGTGGGCCGTCGTGACGTGAAAATAGAAGCTCGGCAGCGAAAAATTGCTGAGGAACTGCTGGCCGGTCATCGTGGTGGTTTTGCCGGGGCCGGAGGGAAAGGTAATGTCGCGGGCCTCGGCGCCGTCGAACTGCGCGGGCTTGTAGGTCTTCAGATAGTCGACGGTCCTGGCGATGCGCTGCTGCAACTCGTCGAACGTGGTCTCCGTGTCCGGGATCGACGGCACGTCGCTGCCGGTCAGGCGGGCGCTGCCCTTGGTGGCGAAATCGCAGGCCAGCTGAACTTGTCGCGTCAGCGGCAGCATGTCCGGAAACAGCCGCGTGCCGAGCAGCGCGTCCGGCTCGATCTTCTTCGCGGCGGCATAGGCTTCAGCCTTCTTCAGGCTGGCGGACAGGCTGCCGAGCATCTGCAGGTAGGCAGGCACGGCGGATTCGTAGAATGACATGTGATGCTCATTTCAATGATGACGATGTGCAGCGCGACGGGTCGAGAAAGATGCTGCTGCATGGACTTGGGGACTGCCCAGCAGGAATCAACCGTTGGAGCGTCGCGAAAGAGAAGAAAAATTCAGCCTTCCGCCTGAGGCCGCGCCATCTCCCGCAGCCGGCCGACGATGCCGGTCGGGAAGAAATAGACGCTGGCGATGAATAAGAGGCCCAGCCACAGCAGCCAGCGATCAGGATGCAGCAATCCCGGCAGCAAAGGCAGCCCGGCATCCGCCGCGGCGGTCGATGCGGCGCCCATGAGAGATTGCAGGTAGTTCTCGGCCAGAATGAAAACCGCGGCGCCGACCACCGCGCCATAGATCGTGCCCATGCCGCCGATGACGACCATCAGCAGGATATCGAGCATGATGGCGAAACTCAGCGTCGTGTCCGGCCCGGTATAGCGCAGCCACAATGCATTGAGCGCGCCGGCACTGGCGGCGACGACGGCGGCGAGGCAATTGGCATAAGTGAGATGAAACACGGTGCGGAAGCCGAGCGCTTCGGCGCGAAAGCGGTTCTCCCGGATCGCCTGCAGTACGCGGCCGAATGGCGAGTTCACCACGCGGAGCAGGCCAAGGATCATCGCCGCCGATCCGACGAGCACGATGTAATAGGTCAGCGTGCGGCCGGTGATCGCGGTACCCAATACGTTCTTGGGAATGAACACCGTTCCCGGACGCAACAGCTCAGGGAGTGTGAAGCTGCGGCCATCCTCGCCGCCGGTCAGCCATGACAGTTGCGAGGCCAGCACCAGGAAGGCCGAGGCGACCGCCAGCGTGATCATGGCGAAGAAGATCGCCTCGACGCGCAGCGAGAACAGGCCGATGCCCAGCGCCAGCAGTGCGGCGAGTGGCAGTCCGATGGCGAGGCCGGCCGCGACGGCACCCCAGCTTGGGCCGATCGCATAGAGCGCGATCGCAACCGCGTAGCTGCCGATGCCGAAGAACATCGTATGGGCGAACGACACCGTGCCGGTATAGCCGAGCAGCAGATCGTACGACGCCACCAGTGCGGCAAAGATGCAGATCTTGGTGGCGACATTCATCGCCTTGGCGCCGGGAAACACGAAGGGCGTCACCGCAAGCGCCACGACGATGACGAGAAGCAGCACGCTGAGAATGCGGCTGCGTGGCCGGTCGCCGGAAAGGATCATCATCGGCAAACCTTCACCTGTTCGTCACGGCGTAGAGCCCGCGTGGCCGCCACATCAGGATGACGACCATCAGCAGGATATTGGAGACAAGCGCCAGCTTAGGCACCAGGAAGCCGCCGTAATTCGCGACCATCGCCACCAGCAGGGCGCCGATGAAACAGCCGCCGATCGAGCCGAGGCCGCCGATGATGATCACGATGAAGATCATTACCGTCAGCTCGTTGCCCATCGAGGCATGAACCTGTTCGCGATACAGCGCCCACATGGTGCCGCCGAGACCGGCCAGCGCCGAGCCGACCATGAACACGCCAAGAAACAGCCGGCGGATCCTGTAGCCGAGCGCTTCCACCATCTCGCGGTTCTCGACGCCGGCGCGGATCAAGAGGCCGATCTTGCTGCGGTTGAGCGTGATCTGGATCGCCAGAAACACCGCGAGACCGACCAGCATGGCGAGCAGGCGATATTTGGCAATCGCGATATCGCCAAAAATAAAGGAGCCGCGCAGCGAGGTCGGTAACGGCAATGGAATGATCTGCGGTCCCCACAGCGCATACAGCGCCTGTTCGGCGACGATCAGTCCGCCCGTCGTCATCAGGATCTGCTTGAGGTGCTGTCCATAGACGGGGAGGATCAGCACGCGCTCGACGATGAGGCCGAGCGCGCCGGACACGCCCATCGCGAGGATCGCAGCCGGTGCCAGCACCGCGAGATTGGTCAGCAGTGAGTCTGCCTGTACCCAAGTGGCCAACGGCAGCAGCACCAGCGTTGCCACATAGGCGCCGACCGAAATGAACGCGCCGTGGCCGAAGTTCAGCACGTCCATCAATCCGAACACCAGCGTCAGCCCGGACGCCATGATGAAGATCATCATGCCCATGGCGAGGCTGGCGACCGTCAGCGTCATCCAGCTGCTCGGCGAGCCGATCAATGGCAGCATCACCACGGCAAGGATCAGCGGCAGCAGCAGCGGCAGGATATCCCGCTTCGGCTTCGGCAGCGGATCCAGTGCAACCAACTCCGTCACTGATGCGCCTCCAGACTCAGGCCGAGCAGACGTTCCTGCAGCAGCGTATCCTCAGCGAGTGCGGCCATCGCCCCGCGATGCACGATCCGGCCGTTGTCCATCACCAGCACGGCGTCGCCGATGCGCTGCGCGACATGGAAATTCTGCTCGACCAGCAAGATGGTGACGCCGCTGCGCTTGATCTCGGCAAAGCACTCGATCAGCGCGCCGATGATGGCGGGCGCCAGACCCTTGGTGGGCTCGTCGATCAGCAGCAGCTTGCGCGGCTCGACGATAGCGCGCGCGATTGACAGCATCTGCTTTTGACCGCCGGACAATCCACCGGCGCGTGACAGCCAGAAGCGTTTCAGCGCCGGGAAAAATCCGAAAATCCATTCCAACCGGTTGTCGTCGAGCGGCCCGTCGCGCGCCGCCAGCACCAGATTTTCTTTCACCGTCAGATCGGAAAACACCGCCATGCTCTCAGGCACGTAGCCGATACCGAGCCGCGCGATATCCGGCGTCGCCATCGC
This sequence comes from Tardiphaga sp., assembly GCA_028290355.1. Taxonomy (GTDB): domain Bacteria; phylum Pseudomonadota; class Alphaproteobacteria; order Rhizobiales; family Xanthobacteraceae; genus Tardiphaga. The sequence goes on from JAQGKA010000506.1 coordinate 5,494, forward strand.
CTCGATGCGCTGCCCGGCGAGCGTGATCTGTCCCGACGAAGCCGCCCACAGACCCATGATGGTGCGCAGCGTGGTGGTCTTGCCGGCGCCGTTGCGTCCCAGCAGCATCGTGGTCTGATGTTCCGGAATCGCGAAATCGACGCCATGCAGAATGTGATAGCGCCCGATATGGGTATGGACGTTGGTGAGCGTCAGAAGATCGGTCATGCGGCGCTCCGGCCTGGCGCGATGCCGAGGTAGGCTTCCTGCACGATCGGTGAGGCGATCACCTCTTCCGGCTTGCCGTCAGCCACCAGTTGCCCGTTATGCAGCACGATGATGCGGTCGGCGAGCGAGCGCACCACGTCCATCTTGTGCTCCACCAGCAGGATGATCTTGCTGCTGTCCTGCTTCAGCTTCGAGATCAGGTCGAGCACGACAGGCACCTCATCGACGCTCATGCCGGCGGTGGGCTCGTCGAACATGAACACCTTCGGCTCCAGCGCCATCATCAGCGCTACTTCGAGTTTGCGCTGGTCGCCATGGGACAGCGCGGTGGCTGCAACATCCCGGCGGCTGCTCAGTGCCACGCTGTCGAGGATTGCATCGGCACGCTCGATCAGGTCGCGCCTGACCATCCATGGCCGCAGCATGTCGTAATGCACGCCGCGATGCGCTTGTACGGCGAGCCGGACATTCTCCGCGACGCTGAGATTGGGAAACAGGTTGGTCAGCTGGAAGGCGCGGCCAAGACCGGCGCGGGTCCGCTGCGGCGCGGACTGTTTTGTCAGATCGGTACCGTCGAACAACACTCGGCCTTCGCTGGCGCGCAACTGGCCGGAGATCAGGTTGAAATAGGTGGTCTTGCCGGCGCCGTTGGGGCCGACGATGGCGGTCAGCTCGCCCGGCCGAAACGTGCAGCTGACCTTGTTGACGGCGACATGGCCGCCAAAACGGATGGTCAGGTTGGAGGTTTCGAGGGTGGATGTCATGGGGGACTCATCAGACGCGAAAGGCAGCTTGTCGTCCTTACCTCTCCCCGCTTGCGGGGAGAGGTCGATCGCGTAGCGATCGGGTGAGGGGGACTATCAATTAAAACGCAAACGCCCGCGTCTGTTTCGAAGAGCCCCTCACCCCGACCCTCTCCCCGCAAGAGCGGGGCGAGGGAGAAGTAACTTACCGCTTGTTCTTGATCGGGATATTCATGTCCTCGATCTTGATCTCGCGAACCGGCTCGTTCACCGCCCAGGCCAGGTTCGGATCAACCTTGACCTTGAAGTGATACATGCTCTGCAGCGCCTGATGGTCCTCCTTGCGGAACACCATCTTGCCCTTCGGCGTGTCGAACTCCATACCTTCCATCGCCGCGATCAGCTTTTCGGTATCGGTCGACTTCGCCTTGGTCACCGCGGTGACCGCTGCCATCGCCGCGGAGAAGCCGCCAGCGGTGAAGAAGTCCGGCGGCGCATTGAAGCGCTTCTGGTGCTCGGCGACGAACCAGTCATTCACCGGGTTCTTCGGGATGTCATAATAATAGTAGGTCGCGCCTTCCATGCCGGGGAGACGCTTGTAGGCGGCGAGGGCTGGCAGGATGTTGCCGCCGGTCGAGAGCTCGATGCCGTAGCGCTTCGGGTCCATGTCCTGCAGCTTGGTCAGCGGATCGCCGCCGCCGGCCCAGATCACCCAGATGATCTTGCGGCCCGGCTTGTCCTTCAGCGCATCGAACAGGCGCTGACCGACGGCGGTGAAATCGGTGGTGGTGGTCGGCACGTATTCTTCGGCGGCGAGTGTTGCGCCGGTTTTTGCCAGCGCGTCCTTGAAGGCGGCGACGCCGTCGCGGCCGAACGCATAGTCCTGGCCGAGCGTTGCGATGGTGACGCCGGGCTTGCCGATCGCGACAGCGTTGGCGATCGCGTCCTGCGATGAGTTACGGCCGGTGCGGAAGATGTAGCGATTCCATTTTTCGCCGGTGATCTGATCGGCCACGGCCGGCTCCACGATCAGGATCTTCTTGTTCTCCTCGGCGACGGGAAGGTCGGCGAGCGCTGCGGCCGACGAGGTCGTGCCGATGGCGATATCGGCGCCGTCGTCCTGATAGGCTTCCGCCAGCGCGGCCTTGGAGAGGTCCGGCTTGCCCTGGTCATCCTTGGTGATCACCACGATCTTGCGGCCGTCCAGTGTCATGCTGCCCTTGGTGGCGTATTCGAGACCCATGCGCAGGCCGATCTCGGTCTGCTTGGCATAGGCTTCTAGCGGCCCGGTCTTGCCGTAGATCAGAGCGATTTTCAGATCGTCGGCTCGCGCAGCCGTTGTGACGAGTGCAGCAATGGCTGTCGCGGCAAGAATGGAAATTCGGCGCATGACGTTCGTTCTCCCAGCTATATTGTTGGGCGGAACCTAGAGCATCTTTCCGCCACAAGGAAGAGAGGGATCATTGCCCGCCGCGCAGCCGCACCAGCAGTTCCGCGGTCGGCCAGGAATCCGCGGGCAGGCCATATTTGACCTGCATCGCTTTTACCGCGCTGCGGCTCTGCTGCCCCATGATGCCGTCGACCTTGCCAACATTGAATCCCGCGCGCGTCAGCAATTGCTGCATCTCGCGCAGTTCGTTGAACGGCAATTGCGCGATCGGAGCCACCGGCCGGTGCATCGGCGGCGCACCCGCGATGCGGCTCGCGAGGTAGCCCGCCGTCGTGGAATAGATCAGCGAATTATTCCATTCGGTATAGGCGGCGAAATTCGCGTAAGCGAGAAACGCCGGGCCCGCCCGTCCCATCGGCAGCAGCAGCGACGCCGGCATATTGTCGTTCGGCAGCGGCCGGCCGTCGGGATAGGTGACGCCGTACTGCGCCCATTTCGCGCGCGGCAGCTGGATCGTCAGGTCGGCCTGGTCCCACGGTAGGTTGGCCGAGACACGGACTTCCTGCAGCCACGGTTCGCCGCGCCGCCATTTCAGGCCGTTGGCGATGTAGTTCGCGGTCGAGCCGATCACGTCGTCAGGGCTGCGCAGCAGGTTGCGATGGCCATCGCCGTCGTAGTCGACGGCGTAGTTGAAATAATGCGTCGGCAGAAATTGCGTCTGGCCGAGCTCGCCGGCCCATGAGCCTATCATTTCGGCCGGTGCCAGATCGCCACGGTCGATGATCTTCAGCGCGGCGATGGTCTCGTTCTCGAACATCTTCGAGCGGCGGCAACCATAGGCCAGCGACACCAGCGAACGCAGCGTCGGCAGGTTGCCCATCTGGACGCCGAAGTCGCTTTCCAGTCCCCAGAACGCGGCGATCACCGCCGGCGGCACGCCATATTCCTTCTCGGCGCGGGCAAAGGCGGCCGCATGGGTCTTGATCTTCGCCTGGCCCTGCTGCATCCGGTAGTCCGCCGCCATCCGCCGCGAGAATTCGGTAAACGGTTGGCCAAATACGCGCTGGCCGCGGTCGCGGTTGACGATGCCCTGGTCGTAGACGAGGCCGGGCGATGCCACCGCGATCGCGCGCGATGACACGCCGGCGGCGACCGCTTGCTGCTTCAACCCGGCCAGAAACTGATCGAAGCTCATGCCGCCGTGGCACACGGCACCGCGCTGGGCGAAAGCGGGGGAGGTGAATGTGATGGCCGCGAGGACGCACGCAGCAAAGATTGCACTACGTGTTTTCAACGTCGAAATGCTTACAGCCATTCAGTCCCCACAACGTCATGGCCGGGCTTGACCCGGCCATCCATCAAATCGTTCGCAAGACTCTTGTTGGGATGGGTTGCCGGGTCAAGCCCGGCAATGACGACTGATGGGGCGGAGGTCTCACAACTCCCTTGCATTGCTAAACGCGAAGCTCGACACCCGCCGCGTATTCTCATCCAAAATCAAACTCCGCGTGATCGGTGGCTCGGCGCGCTGGCTGCAGTTCTCGCGTTCGCACAGCCGGCAGTTGACGCCGATCGGCGTGCCCTCGGCTTTCTCAAGATCCATCCCGCTCGCATAGACCAGCTTTGAGGCATGACGGATCTCGCAGCCCAGTCCGATGGCGAAGCGCGGCTGCGGCTGCGGATGCGGCGCCGCCGGCCGGCGCACCATCTGGGCGATGCTGAAATAGCGGCTGCCGTCGGGCAGCTCGATCACCTGCTTGAGCAAACGGTCCGGCGTGTCGAAGGTGGAGTGCACATTCCACAGCGGGCAGGTGCCGCCGAATTTCGAGAACGGGAACGTGCCGGACGAGAAGCGCTTCGAGACGTTGCCGGCATTGTCGACCCGCAGCATGAAGAACGGCACGCCGCGCGCATTGGGCCGCTGCAGCGTGGTGAGGCGATGGCAGACCTGCTCGAAGCCGACATTGAAGCGCTGGCCGAGCACCTGCAGGTCGTAGCTCAGCGCCTCGGCAGCACCGTGAAATGCCGCATAGGGCATCAGCACCGCGGCGGCGAAATAATTCGCCAGCGTGATGCGATAGAGTCGCCGCGGCGTGTCGTCGAGCGGGCCGGCGCGGTTGACGATGGCCTCGAGGCTGGTGGCGGTTTCGGAAAGGCCGAGCTGGAACGCGAGCTGAAACGCGCGGCCGGGGCCGTCGACCAGTTCGGAGATCAGCAATTGCCGGCGATGCCGGTCGAAGCGGCGCAGCGTCTCGCGCATCACGTCCACCGGCATGATGCGGGTGACGATGGAATGCTTCTCGCGCAACCGCGTGCTCAGCGCCGCATAGAGATCCTGCGCCGGCACGTTGATCTCGTCGCGGAGGGTTTCCGCGGCCTGTTCGAGTTCGGGGAAATAATTGCGGTTGGCCTCGATCAGGTCGCGGACGCGCTCGATCGGGTTGGCCTCGAAGCG
>JAQGKA010000286.1 GCA_028290355.1 Tardiphaga sp.
GGATTGGCGCCGATCTGCATTTTCGGGTCGCCGGCATGATCGTCACAGCCGGCCAGCCCCAAGCCAGCGACGGCGACAAGGAGGGCGGCGAGACGCGGTAGCTTCGCCGAACGTGCAATTTTGAAGACGTGCATCATGTTCATCCTCCAACGCGTCGGCGATTTGCCAGGGTCATAGCGACCCAGGCTGTCAACAAGAGAACGACGACGACGAGCCCGGAAAGTATCAGGCCAGTCGGTACCACTGCAGTGTAACCGTCGCGGCTGTGAACGAAGGCATTTATCATCGAGAGCAAGACAGCGAGAGCGTAGCCAATCGCGTGAGGCCAGGCCGGCGTATCGATTTGTCTGCCGCCTGCAAGGCCGATCACGTAAGCGATGGCAGCAAGGCCCGCGACGATCAGACCCGCGGTGATCAGCCAGATAGAGAACCTCTCCCACAGCACATCAGGCATCTGCCAGTAGGCAATATCGGTGACGAAAGCGCCCGCGAAATAGGCGGCGGAAAACGACACCAGCATGCGAAGAATCGGTTGTCCACCAAGTTTGGTCGCTGACCCCGGACTGGCTTCGCGTATGAAATTGGTTCTTGTCATCCTGACGTGCTGCATGTCTCAATCCTCGTCGCTTGCGGGAAAGTCGCCAAGGCTTCAGCAATTTACCGGGCCCTGGTTCGACTTGCGATTCGTGCTTCTTCAGCGGCGAACGCCACTGGCTGCGTCGGCAGCGATGTCTTCTCCGAGCGGCATGGGATCGGAGCGATAGGTCTTGCCGTCGAACCAAGTGTTGTTGTAGCCGTTCCAGCCGCTATTGTCGTAGGTCTGGCCGTTATCGGACAGGGGCGGTCTGTGCGAGTATCGGCGTCGATGCCAGCGGCACTAGAAGTGCCGCGGCGGTCATCAAGATCTTCAGTTGGGTCATTACTATTTTCTCCATGTTAGGCGATCGCTCTTCAATGAGCTGCATTCTGTACGTAGTGATACGCCGCGGGCTCCCAAATAAATTAGAGTTTAGTGTTGCGCCGACGGATGGAGACGAATGAGGCACCTCACAAACCCTTGGCTGCTTCCTCAACAGCCCATCATGCACGCCGGGTTCTTAACGTCAGGCCGCGGATCGCTCACGAACATGTTTCGGTTCGGCATCTTGATAGCACTGAGCGTCTTGGCGTCGAGCGTCGCGTCAGCGGGAAGCAGGCCATTCAGATTGAGGATGTAGGCCGAGACCGCATAGACATCGTCATCGCTCAGCGATTGCGGCGCGTTCTGCGGCATGGCGCGGCGGATATAATCGAACAATGTCGGCGCGTAAGGCCAATAGCTGCCGACGGTTCTCACCGGCTTTGGCGTTGCAAGCGTGCCCTGCCCGCCGACCAGCCGATCGCCAACACCGCCCTCGCCCTTCGCGCCGTGACAGGCCGCGCATTGCTGATCGAAAACCTCATGCCCGTGACTGACGCTGCCGCTTCCCGGCGGAAGGTTGTTGCCGTAGCGATCGACATCGATATTCCAGCCCGCGATCTCCGCCGGCGTCGCTGATCGACCGATGCCGTAAGGGCTTTGCGCCTGCGCTGATGTCGCGGACGCCAATGCAACTACAGCGAACGCTGCGATGCTAAGCTCACGCATTGGCATTGGTCACCTCGCCGCCGGCTGCGATGCGCCAAGGCCAGATCGCGTTGTTGTGGTAGTAATAATTTTCGCCGCGAACCGCGAGAAGTTCGGCCAGCGTCGGCTGGACATAACCGGTCTCATCGGTTGCGCGGCTTTGAATGACGGCCGGCTGGCCGTCCCAATGCCATGGAAGCCTGAAGCGGGTCAGCGCCCGCGTCAGCACCGGTTCCTGCAACTGCGCCTCCTGCCAGCTTTTGCCGTCATCGACCGAGACATCGACACCCCTGATCTTGCCGTGGCCGCTCCAGGCGATACCGCTGATCTCATGAAAGCCGGGTGTGCTCAGCCGCTGGCCGCCCGAGGGTCGCGTGATGATGGATTTGGCTTCCATGTAGAATGTGAAATCGCGCGCCGAACCGTCCGGCATCAGGTCGGTATATTTCGACGTCTCCTCGCGCGAATAGGTGGGCTCAGCGGCGACGCGCAGACGACGCAGCCACTTCACGTTCATGTTGCCTTCGAAGCCAGGCAACAAGAGCCGTAAAGGATAGCCTTGCTGCGGTCGCAGCCGCTCGCCGTTCTGGCTGTAGACTAGCATCGCATCATCAAGACACTTTTCGATGGGAATGCTGCGTGTCAATCCAGCGGCGTCCGCGCCTTCGGCGACCACCCATTTCGCGCCGGCCTGCAATCCCGCTTCCTGCAGCACGAGTTTCAGGCTGACCCCGGTCCATTCGGCACAGCTCAAGAGACCAACGAGGTCGGAAGCGGTCTTGCCGTAGGGCTTTTTGTAGCTGGGATTGCCGGAGCATTCGAGAAAGTGAATACGCGATTCCGAAGGGAAGCGCCGGATGTCGTCCATGGTAAAGATCAGCGACTTGTCGACGAGACCATGCAGCATCAGCCGATGCTGCGCCGGATCGATCGTGGGGACGCCGGCATGATGGCGTTCGTAGAACAGCCCGCTCGGCGTGATGATGCCGTCGAGATCCTGCAGCGGCGTCCGTCCAGACGCAGATAGGTATTGCGACAGATTCTTTGGGATATTCTTGATGACACCCTTCTCGAACGGCGAAGGCGTTCCGTAAGGCTGGCTTCCCATGGGATCGCCGGGCGTCTTCATCCATTCCGGGACATTGGGCGGGAGGTTGTCGGCACTTTCACTTGCCCCCAGCGCCTCGCTTCCGGCGAGACCGCCCGCGATGACGGCTCCACCTACCAATGCCCCACTTTTGCACAGAAACCGCCGGCGCGATGTGGCGGCAGTATTCTCATCTATGTCGGCAGAGTCGGTCATCGTGCATCCTCCGTTCGAAGGCGGCGCTCAGGCTCCGCGGAACGCGCACTGCCGGTCAGCCCCTCCAGGCCGATCCGCGTATTACGCTGCAGAAATTGCCGAGCCTGAAGGCCGGGTCCTTGTCCGCGAGCACGTCGGCCTTGACGTTGCCGAATGTCGTGTTGGGCTTGTGCCTGATGCCGTCGTAGAACGCCTGGATGATGTCTTCCTTGAATTGTCCGTTGCGCGGATGCGCGTGCACGACCGCTTCGCGTTGCGCGTCGCTGCTCGGTATCCCGGACCAACTCTGTGATCTCACGGACGAGTCTGGCGTCGGGAATGCGGAGTCCATCGATTGTGAACGCCTTTTCTACCGCGAATGTCATTGCGCTTCTCCTGTCGAGTGATCTTGATTCTAATTCACCGAGCAAGCGCCGCTTGCCGAGGATTGCTGCTCTTGTGTCGTTCTTGCGGCTTCATCAGGTAGTCGACTTGGGAAGTCGGGCGACCCCCGAGATGAGCCTGAGCGCCCATACCCCCGCTAGCGCTGCATCTGCATGATTTGATCCATCGGCATCATGTTGTGGTTGAGGTTAGCCATGATCCAGAGCGATCCGCCCACGACAAGAAAGACGATCAGGATGCCGAACGCTAGCGCCAGCACGTTATTGGTGCTGTCGGCCCCCGTCGTGATGTGCAGGAAGAACACCAGGTGCACGCCCATCTGCGCGATTGCCAGAACCACCAGCGCGACCGGTATGCTCGGCTGCCAGACCAGATCAGTACCCGCGACAAAGAACGAGGTCGCCGTCAGCAGGATGGCGAGCCCCAGTCCCGTCACGTAGCCGAGGACCCGCTCGCGGATGCCGCCTTCGAGGTGTTCGTCACCCGGTGCGATGTCGATATTGTGATCGATCTCCTGGTGTCCGTTGGTCATACGGCACTCCCGAGCAAATACACCACGGTGAACACGGCGATCCAGATGATGTCGAGCGCGTGCCAGAACAGCGCGAAGCAGAGGATGCGGCGCTGAATGTCCGCCCGGAATCCCTTGGCGAAAACCTGCGCCATCATGGTCAATAGCCAGAGGATGCCGGCCGAGACGTGCAGCCCGTGGCAGCCGACCAGCGTGAAGAAAGCCGACAGGAATGCGCTGCGCGTCGGTCCGGCGCCACGGGCGACGAGACTCGCGAACTCCCGGCCTTCGATGGTGAGAAAGGCAAGACCCAACAGGCAGGTGACGGCCATGGCGACCTGGAACCAGAATTTGTTGCGGGCGTCGGCGGCGATCGTGGCAAGCCCGCAGGCAAAACTCGACGCCAGCAGGAAGCCGGTTTCGATCGCCACATTGGACAAATCGAACAGCTGGCCCCCGCTCGGCCCGCCCGCCGTTTGCCCGAGCAGCACGGCATAGGCCGCGAAGAAGGCCGAGAACATTACCATGTCGCTGAGGATGAAAATCCAGAAGCCGTAGGCGGTGACGATACGCTTGGACGCGGGACCGCTGTGTTCGACCGCCCGCACATGATGCGGGTCGCTCTGGGCGTACGCCAGGATCACGTCGGTCATCTACGCGCTCCCTGCGGCGGCCAGAAGCGCGCGCCGCTCCGCCAGATTGGCGCGGTCGATGCGTGCGACTTCTGCGGCGGGGATGACGTATTCGTCGTGGTCGCGCCAGGCGAACGCCACGAAGGTCGCGAAGGCGCCGACGAAGCCGGCGGCGACCATCCACCAGATGTGCCAGATCAGAGCAAATCCCATGACGGTGGCGAAGAACGCGCAGACGAAACCGGTCGGCGAGTTGCGGGGCATTTCGATATCCTCATAGTCCGGCTCGGTCCTCTCGACGTCCTGCTGCTGCGCGTGCTGTTTCATCGCCCAATAGGCGTCCTCGCCGCGCACATCGGGCGGTATGGCGAAATTGAACACCGGCGGCGGCGAGGCGGTGGCCCATTCCAGCGACCGCCCGTGCCAGGGGTCGCCGGTGCGGTCGCGTAACTCGTCGCGGTCGCGGATGCTGACGACGAGCTGCAGGATCTGAAAGACGATGCCGGCCAGGATCAGCAGGGCGCCGAACGCGGCCAGGATCAGCCAGGGCCGCCATTCCGGCACGTCGTAGTGCTGCATCCGCCGGGTCATGCCGAGCATGCCGACCGCATAAAGCGGCATGAAGGCAACGTAGAAACCGATCAGCCAGAACCAGAATGCAGCCTTTCCGAAGCCTTCATGCAGTCGGAAGCCGAATGCCTTCGGGAACCAATAGGTGTAGCCGGCGAAGGCGCCGAACAGCACGCCGCCGATGATCACGTTGTGAAAATGCGCGACCAGAAACAGGCTGTTGTGCAACATGAAGTCGGCGGGCGGCACCGCGACCAGAACGCCGGTCAGGCCGCCGATGACGAACGTCACCATGAACCCGATCGACCACAGCATCGGCGTCGCAAAGCGAATGCGGCCGCCGTACATCGTGAACAGCCAGTTATAGATCTTCACGCCGGTCGGCACCGCGATGATCATGCTGGCGATGCCGAAGATCGCGTTGACGTTGGGGCCCGCGCCCATGGTGAAAAAATGATGCAGCCAAACCATGAACGAGATCACGCAGATCGCCATGGTGGCCAGCACCATCGAGCGGTAGCCGAACAGCGGCTTGCCCGAAAACGTCGAAACCACCTCCGAGAAGACACCGAACGCCGGCAGGACCAGGATATAGACCTCCGGGTGGCCCCAGGCCCAGATCAGGTTCATGAACATCATCATGTTGCCGCCGCCCTCGTTGGTGAAGAAATGGAAGCCGAAATAGCGGTCGAGGATCAGCATCGCCAGCGTTGCGGTCAGGATCGGAAATGCTGCGACGATCAACAGGTTCGAAGCAAGCGTAGTCCAGCAGAACATCGGCATGCGCAGAAGCGTCATGCCCCTGGTGCGCAGTTTCAGCACCGTGGTGACGAGATTGATGCCGGCGACCAGCGTGCCGACGCCTGAAATTTCCAGCGACCACAGATAATAATCGACGCCGACGCCCGGCGAAT
>JAQGKA010000289.1 GCA_028290355.1 Tardiphaga sp.
TCGACTGGGCCGGCGTCGAGATGCAGCCGGGCGACAATCCGCCCGAGCCGTTTTCGGTGATGACCGACCGGATCACGACGCGACAGATCGAGTGCGGCATCACCCGCACCACGCCGGCCACCCATGATGTGATCCGGGCCAACGTGCATCGCTCGCCGATGTATTCCGGCCAGATCAAGAGCAGCGGGCCGCGCTATTGCCCGTCCATCGAGGACAAGATCGTTCGCTTCGGGGATCGCGACGGCCACCAGATCTTTCTGGAGCCGGAAGGCCTTGACGACACCACGGTCTATCCCAACGGCATCTCGACCTCGCTGCCGGAAGACGTCCAACTGGCGATCCTGGCGTCGATTCCGGGTCTGGAACGGGTCCGCATGGTCCGTCCGGGCTACGCAATCGAATACGACCACGTCGATCCCCGCGAACTCGATCCGACCCTGCAGACCAGGCGGCTGCCGGGCCTGTTCCTGGCCGGCCAGATCAACGGCACCACGGGCTATGAAGAAGCGGCCGCGCAGGGGCTGGTCGCCGGGCTGAACGCGGCCTTGGCCGCCAGCGGCGGCGAGATGATCGTGTTCGACCGCGCCGACGGCTATCTCGGGGTAATGATCGACGATCTCGTCACCCGGGGGATCACCGAGCCGTATCGGATGTTCACATCGCGGGCGGAATACCGCCTGACGCTGCGTGCCGACAATGCCGACCAGCGGCTCACCGACAAGGGCATTGCGCTGGGCTGTGTCGGCGAAGCGCGTTCGCTGCGTCACGGCGCCAAGATGGCCGCCCTGGAAGCCGGGAAGGCGATGGCGAAGTCGCTGTCGATCACGCCGAATGAAGCCGCCAAGCACGGTCTGGCCCTCAATCACGACGGTCAGCGCCGAACGGCGTTCGAATTGCTGGCCTATCCCGATGTCGGCTGGACCGAAGTGAGCGGAATCTGGCCGGAATTGTCGGCCATTGACCCAGCGATATCGGTCCATCTGGAGATCGACGCCAAATACGACGTCTATCTGAAGCGGCAGACCGCCGATGTGGACGCTTTCCGTCGCGACGAGGGGTTGATCCTCACCGACATCGACTACAGCCTGGTACCGGGGCTTTCCAATGAAGCCCGCTCGAAGCTGGAAGCGGCGCGACCGCGGACGGTGGGGCAGGCGGGCCGGCTCGATGGCATGACCCCGGCCGCTCTGGCGATTCTCGCGGCCTATCTGCGCCGTGAGTCCCGCAAGAAGCCTGCGATGGTGTCCGCGTAATCCTGTTTCACGTGAAACAACGGCGTTCGAACGCCGGAGGGGGCCCATGCGGATCACGAGACGCGCCGAGCGTGGCGATCTAGCGTCGCTGCTGGATGTCTACCGGCACTTGAACCCCGCAATGCCGGTGCTGCCGGAAGATCGTATCCGCCAGATCTGGAATGACACGCTGGCCAGCACGGATACCGCGCAGTTCGTCAGTGTCATCGACCGACTGGTTGTCTCCACCTGTCTGCTGGTGACGGGGCCAAATCTCATGCGCGGCGGCGCACCCCACGCGTTGCTCGAAAACGTCGGCACGCATCGGGACCACCTGCGGCAAGGGCATGGGCGAGCCACCATCGAGGCCGCGCTGAAGGACGCCTGGAGCAGGGGCTGCCATCACGTGTTCCTGGTCACCGGACGCGGCCGCGCCAATCCCTATGTCCTCAGCTTCTATGAAAGCTGCGGCTTTGAAACGGGCGGCAAGACGGGGTTTGTTGCGCTGAGACCGGATGGCACGAGCTCAAACTCGTGAAGCGACCAATCCTGCCGGACGCTACCTGGACCGCCGCCGAGGCCAGAACGCCGCCGCGGCAACCATGGAGGTAAATAGGATGGTGGCGACGATCATCTGGACCACGCCAAAATTCAGCGCATCGCGTGCGACAAACAGGGCCGCAATCGGCGCTGCCAGCAAGAGTAGGATTCGCGCAATGAGGCTCATGATGATTTGCTCCAGGCAGCCCTTACCTACATTGCCGGACGGCACTGAATCTTGATCCCGATCAAATCCATCGGCAGCGAGTCGAGCATTCTCGGATTGAGCCGGGCCACCGCAGTCCTCATGGTGAGGAGCGCGCACTTGTGCGCGTCTCGAACCATGAGCGTGTGTCGCCCATCCCAAGCGAATGGCATTGCCGTTCGCCAGAGACGCGGCCGCAAGCGACGGCCCCTCAGAGTCTGACCGATAATGCGAGCAGCAAAATCAGACACATCGCCAGAGTTCGTCATGCCCGGCCAAAGCGCGAAGCGCGGCTTCGCTAGCTGTGCCGGGCATCCACGTTCGCGCGGAACATCGTGGATGGCCGGGACAAGCCCGGCCATGACGAATTCTATTGGCGGCGCAGCGTCTTCTCGAACGCCTGAGAATACTGCCCGCTCTTTCAGTCAGGCTCTCAGGATGAGGAATCCATGTGAATCGGACGGTTCATCTCAACTGGAAATGCTAAACGTTGCGGTGCCGGACTCCATGCGATTGCTCTGCGCAAAAGGATAGATACGCGCCGCGCCGGGGCGTATGACATGGTTCCCACATTCCCAACCCAATCGTCCGCAGACCTGACGCCTATGGCCCAACGCTCCCAGCAAGCTTCCCCGGCCCCTCGGCTTGATGCCGACAAAGCCGCGGCCCTGAAACTCACCCCTGTTTCACGTGAAACAGAGGCGCGGCTGGATCGCTATGTGGATCTGTTCGTGCAGTGGCAGGCGAAGACCAATCTGATTTCGCCATCGACTCTTCCAAATCTCTGGACCCGGCATATCTCGGATTCACTGCAGTTGCTGGCGGTGGTGCCGACCGCAAGGACTTGGCTCGATTTCGGCAGCGGCGGCGGGTTCCCCGGTGTGGTGCTGGCCTGTGCGATGGCAGACGTTTCCGGCGGACATGTGCACCTGGTCGAGCGCAACGCCAAGAAGGCAGCGTTCCTGCGCGAAGCGCTGCGGGTCACGCAAGCCCCGGGGACAGTTCACCTGGCGGATATCGGGGATAGTGTGGATAGTTTTCCGGATGGCGTGGATTGCATCACCGCGCGTGCCGTGGCTCCGCTACATATCCTTATCGGTTTCGCGGAACCCTTGATGAAAACGGGATCAAAAGCCTTGTTTCTCAAGGGTCAAGATGTAGATGCCGAATTGACCGAAGCCACTAAATATTGGAAACTAAGCCCTCGCCTTCATGCCAGCCTCACCGGCGGACAAGGCTGGATTGTCGAACTCGATCGCATCGAGCGGCAGGACCAGTCCGCCCCAGCACCCC
>JAQGKA010000296.1 GCA_028290355.1 Tardiphaga sp.
TTGGGATCGGCGCGGAAGCTCGGCAGGTCGATGATGGTGAGCTCAGGCACGAAGTCCTTCAGCGCGGCCGCTTCGGGGCGGATCAGCAGCGTACGGATGAACAGCGAGTGCCAGGCCAGTTCGGTGAAGACACGGGTCTTGATCTGGAAGGTCGGATCGGCACCGCCGTAGAGGTCCTGCGCAAACAGCGTCATGCCTTCGGCGTGCTTCTTGAAGTCGACATAGAGCGCTTCGAACTGCTCCGATGTGATCGACTGGTTGCCTTCCCACCACATGTTTTCCGTCGAAGCGTCGCGAACGGTGAACTTGTCCTTCGGGCTGCGGCCGGTGAAATCGCCGGTGTCGGCGCACAGCGCACCATCGGCGGACAGTTCGGCTTCGCCGACACGCAGCGCATGCTCATAGAGTTGCGGCGCGCCGAGATTCCAGTTCACGGCCTTGAGATTTTTCAGTCCGAATTTGTCGGCGCCAAAGGCACCGTTGCGTACGCCCGTTTCTTGCACAGAAGATTCCTCCTTGAGTCCGCGGACGCCACCTGTGCGATTATCGCCAATCGCACATCAACCGCGGTAGCCTTCAATATAGCCGCTGGGCCATGGTCCGGCGATCTAATAGTGACGAACATACAAAATGCCAAGCTGATGTCGTCATATTTGGTTTATTTCAGCATCGCCTTGATGCTGCTCAATTGTTCACTGCACGCGCTTTCTCCGCCAACTCTCGCAGCACCTGCCGCAGCGCACTCGGGGTGACAATCCGCCGCGGGAAATCCAGCCGCAGCACGCGCGTATCGGCCTGCAGGTCGAGGCCATCGGGATCGCAGCCGGTGCAGATCCATTCGCCCGGCGCGGCGCCCAGCAACTTCGTTGCATAGAGTTTGAGCGCGTCGAGATGATCGGCGTTCATATGGGCAACGGCGCCTTCCTCGGCCTCCAGCAATCCCTCTGCGCCGGTAAGATCGGTCAGAAACCGCTCGGGGGCGAGATCGACGATCCGCCCGAAGCCCGCCACCAGATGCGCACCGCTTGGCCGGATCCGGAAAAATGAAAAATCCTTAAAATCCACAAACACTTCCGCCGTAGGGTGGACGCGGAGATAGCGCTGCCGCAGGCTCAAAACATCGCTTTCGCCGGCCTCTTCCGCCGTCCCGGCCAGCATGATCCGCGCGCCCTCCAGCGGATCGCCCGGCGCGCGTTCGTCGAGCATCAGCGACACCCGGGGGTCGGCCAGAACGTTGCGCGTGTGCAGCGCGAGGCGCGAAATCAGCAGGACCGGCGAGCCATCGGGGTGGCTGGCAAGGTTGACGAGCGAGCAATAGGGGGCGCCGCTTGACGACATCAGGGTCGCCAGGGCGCCCTGCCGGCTGCGCCGCAGCAACGAGCGAGCGACCCGTCCGGGATCGAAATCGGGTACTGGCTGCATCCCATTAAATCCAGAATTTCATTGCAAAAACTGCCTTTTTCTCGGCCCATGCGATGGCTATATGAGCAATGGAACTCTGACCGCCTTCAAACGTTCAGGGAACTCGGTCACATTTCGGCCTAGCTTGCATTGCTCGTTGACTGTGCTCTTAAGGCCACCTTACGGCAGATCGTCGAATCGTTCGCGTCCGCCACTCCCGCTTCGGAAAGCAGGCTCATGCCCACAATCGCTCTGGTCGACGACGACCGCAACATTCTCACATCCGTCTCGATCGCGCTGGAAGCCGAAGGCTACCGCATCATGACCTATACGGATGGCGCATCGGCGCTCGACGGCTTCCGCACCAGCCCGCCGGATCTGGCGATCCTCGATATCAAGATGCCGCGCATGGACGGTATGGAGACGCTGCGCCGGCTGCGGCAGAAGTCCGACCTGCCGGTGATCTTCCTGACCTCGAAGGACGAAGAGATCGACGAGTTGTTCGGCCTCAAGATGGGCGCCGACGATTTCATTCGCAAACCGTTCTCGCAACGCCTGCTGGTCGAGCGCGTCAAGGCCGTGCTGCGCCGTGCCGCGCCGAAAGACCCGACCGCGGTACCGAAGGAAACCGACGCCAAGGCACTGGACCGCGGGCTGCTGCGGATGGACCCGGAGCGCCATACCTGCACCTGGAAGAACGAGCCGGTCACCCTCACCGTCACCGAATTCCTGATCCTGCAGGCCTTGGCGACGCGTCCCGGCGTGGTGAAAAGCCGCAACGCCCTGATGGACGCCGCCTATGACGATCAGGTCTATGTCGATGATCGCACCATCGACAGCCACATCAAGCGGCTGCGCAAAAAATTCAAGGTCGTCGATGACGATTTCGAGATGATCGAAACGCTGTACGGCGTCGGCTACCGCTTCAAGGAAACCTGATAGACTGTCGTTATAGGCCGTCATTCCGGGACGCGAGCAACGTCAGTTGCGCGCGAACCCGGAACGACGATGATGAGTTGGCCAGATCTTAAACAACCGGACAGTTTTGGCATTGCTGGATCGAACGCAGCCTGATGGAAGCCTGGAGGCCGACGGCACGTCGCCGTTGGTGCCGGACTCCGATGTCGACACCGAGACATCAGGCTGGCAGCGGCCGCTGAACTGGCTGGACGGCGCCAGGCGCTTCTTTGTCACCCTGACATTCTCAAGCCTGACCCGCCGCATCGTCTCGCTGAATCTCGTCGGCCTGATCGCGCTGGTCGCCAGCATTCTCTACCTCTCGCAATTCCGCGCCGGCCTGATCGACGCCCGCGCGCAGAGCCTGCTGGTACAGGGTGAAATCATCGCCGGCGCGATTGCGGCGTCCGCGACCGTCGAGACCAACACCATCACCATCGATCCCGACCGGTTGCTCGATCTCAAGCCGGGCGAGACCTATGGCGCGCCCGACGAACTGTCCGGCCTGGACTTTCCGATCAATCCGGAGCGCGTCGCGCCGGTGCTGCGGCGGCTGATCTCGCCGACCAAGACCCGCGCCCGCATCTACGACCGCGACGGCGTGCTGATCCTGGATAGCCGCAGCCTTTATGGCCGCGGCGACGTGCTGCGCTTCGAATTACCGCCGCCCTCGAGCGAGAAGCCAGGCTTTGCCGAGCGCGCGATGATCGCCGTGCGCACCTGGCTCAACCGCGGCGACCTGCCGCTGTATCGCGAACTCGGTCCGGAAAACGGCAACGGCTATCAGGAAGTCCAGCAGTCGCTCAACGGCCAGAAGAGCAGCATGGTGCGTATCAACGAGCGCGGCGAGGTGATCGTCTCGGTCGCGGTGCCGGTGCAGCGGTTCCGCGCCGTGCATGGCTCGCTGATGCTGTCCACGCAGGGCGACGACATCGACCAGATGGTCACCGCCGAGCGCCTCGCGATTCTGAAGGTATTCGCCGTCGCCGCCGTGGTGATGATCGTGCTGTCGCTGCTGCTCGCCAGCACCATCGCCGGTCCGGTGCGACGCCTCGCTGACAGCGCCGAGCGGGTCCGCCGCCGCATCCGCACCCGCGTCGAGATTCCCGATTTCACCCGCCGCCGCGATGAGATCGGACATCTCTCCGGCGCGCTACGCGACATGACCGACGCGCTGTACAACCGCATCGAGGCGATCGAGATGTTCGCCGCCGACGTCTCGCACGAATTGAAGAACCCGCTGACTTCGCTGCGCTCGGCGGTGGAAACCCTGCCGCTCGCCAGGAACGAGAACAGCCGCGCCCGTCTGCTCGCCGTGATCGAGCACGACGTGAAGCGATTGGACCGCCTCATCTCCGATATTTCCGACGCCAGTCGTCTCGACGCCGAGCTGCAGCGCAACGACGTCGCGCCGGTGGACATCCGCCGCCTGCTGACGACGCTGACCTCGGTGGCCAACGAGACCAAGCTCGGTCACGATGTCGGCGTCGAAGTCCGCTTCGAGGGGGCCGCAGCCGACACCTTCTCCGTGCCCGGCCATGACTCGCGGCTCGGCCAGGTGATCTCCAACCTGCTGGTCAACGCGCAGTCGTTCTCGACGCCGGGCGGCAAGGTGCGGATCGTCTGCCGGCGGCTGAAATCCGATATCGAAATCCTGGTCGATGACGACGGCCCGGGCATCGGGCCCGATGCGCTGGAGCGGATCTTTGAGCGGTTTTACACCGACCGGCCGCATCAGGGCTTTGGCCAGAATTCCGGCCTCGGCCTGTCTATCTCCAAGCAGATCATCGAGGCGCATCGCGGAAAGATCTGGGCGGAAAATCGCATAGGCCCGGTCAAGGCCGACGCCGAGATCCTGGTCACCGGCGCCCGCTTCGTGATCCGGCTGCCCGCCAAATGACCGCGGACGGTAAAAGCGCCCACGCCTCTGCCGTGCTGGTCGGCGACCGCGCGGTGCTGATTCGGGGCCTCTCGGGTTCCGGGAAGTCCCGGCTGGTATTCGACCTGATCCTGGCCGGCCATGCCGGGCAGATCCCCGAGGCGATGCTGATCGGAGACGATCGGGTGCATCTGGAGGCCAAGGACGGGCGTCTCTGGGTGCGTCCGGCGCCGGAGCTGGCCGGGCTGATTGAAATTCGCGGGCTCGGTATCCGCCGGTTCGACTTCGCCGCTGAGGCGATTGTGGGGCTGGTCGTGGACCTCGCCGCCAGCGACGCCGCGCGTCTGCCGCAGCCCGAGGCGCTGCGAACTATCGTCGCCGGCGTCGAATTGCCCCGGATTCCGGTCGGAGAGGGCTTTTCGCCCCTACCACTGGTTGTGGCCTCGTTGACAACAATCGAAAGTTCGACTTCCCTGAACCCTCTGGACGATTGTTCGAAGGGAATTGGTAACCATATTAGTCCCACTATCGCCACCGAATAGACCCGCGCCGCCTCCCCCATCCGATCGCATTTTAAGGGAGAATCGCGAAGAGCCCTCTTGCATAGGGGCTCTGGATGGTCAAAGTGGCCCTTTCGTGCGGTGCACCAAAAGCACCCACGAGGAGTTTCCGATGATTGGTCTAGTACTTGTGACCC
>JAQGKA010000511.1 GCA_028290355.1 Tardiphaga sp.
GGCATCAAGGGCGCGCTCTATGCGGATGCGGGCGGTCTTTGGGACTACAAGGGACCGACGTCCTGGGCTCAGACCGGCGAAGTCAATGTTGCTGGCTGCGTGCCTGCCAGCAAGACGACGGTGGGAACCTGTACCGGCCTGCAGATGGATGACGGCAATGTCGTCCGCAGCTCGGTCGGTGTCGGTCTGATCTGGCAGTCTCCGTTCGGTCCGCTGCGCTTCGACTATGCGGTGCCGATCACCAAGGGCCAGTACGATCGCGTGCAGCAGTTCAAGTTTGGCGGCGGAACTTCGTTCTGAGTTTGATCACGGGCCGGACCGCGACGGGTGGAATGGCGCAGCCGACATTCTTCAAGCAATCGCCGTCGTTGACGCTGGCTGAAATCGCCGCGTCAACGAAGGCGCAACTGGTCGACCCCGCGCGGGCCGATCAGCGTGTCACGGGCCTTGCCTCGCTCGACGAGGCCGGCCCGCACCACCTCGCATTCTTCGACAACGTTCGCTACATCAGCCAGCTCGCGCAGACCCGCGCCGGGGCCTTGCTGGTGAGCGAGCGCTTCAAGGGCGACATTCCCCCGCACGTCGCGGTTTTGCGCGCCAGAAGCCCGTTTGGCGCCTTTGTAGCGCTGGGCCGGCAGCTCCAGGAGGACGCGCTGCGTCCGCAGTCCGGTTTCGGCCTGACTGGGGTCGCGGTCTCGGCCGTCATCCATCCGACGGCCCATCTGGAAGACGACGTCACCATCGATCCGCTGGCGGTGATCGGGCCTGACGTCGAGATCGGCGCGGGCTCGGTGATCGGCTCCGGCGCGGTGATCGCATCGGGGGTCAAGATCGGCCGCGACTGCAATGTCGGCGCCGGCAGCTCGATCCAGTTTGCCTTGATCGGCAATAACGTGCTGATCCACCCCGGCTGCCACATCGGCCAGGATGGCTACGGCTTCATCTTTGGCGCCGAAAGCCACCTCAAGGTGCCGCAGACCGGCCGCGTGCTGATCCAGAACGATGTCGAGATCGGCGCCGGTTCGACCATCGATCGCGGCAGCCTGCGCGACACCGTGATCGGCGAGGGCACCAAAATCGACAATCAGGTCCAGATCGGCCACAATGTGACAATCGGGCGACATTGCCTGATTGCCGCGCAATGCGGGCTTGCGGGCAGCCTGACGCTCGGTGACAACGTCGCGCTGGGCGCCAAGGTCGGCATCAATAATCACATTACGATCGGTGACGGCGCGCAGGTCACCGCGATGAGCGGCGTCAAGGACAGCATTCCTGCCGGCGCGCGGTGGGGCGGCTTCTTTGCCAAGCCGACCAAGCAATGGTTCCGCGAGATCCTCGCGGTGGAGAAGCTCGGTCGCGACAGCGCACCGGGCGCGAATACGACGTCGCAGGATGCGAAGGACGAGGGGCGGGAATGACCGACGAGTCACCGATTGCGTATGAGACGGTCGATATCAACACCATTCTCAAGACGCTGCCGCATCGCTATCCGTTTCTGCTGATCGATCGCGTCGTCAACATCCGCAAGGATTACAGCGGCATCGGTATCAAGAACGTCACCATCAACGAACCGGCGTTTCTGGGCCATTTCCCGGACCGCCCGGTATTTCCGGGCGTGCTGATGATCGAGGGCATGGCGCAGACCGCCGGCGTGATCGGCATCATGTCGGTCGAGGGCACGCAGAAGCCGCGCGCGGTGTACTTCCTGACCATCGACAAGTGCAAATTCCGCAAGCCGGTGATGCCGGGCGACACCATCGAATATCACATGCGCAGCATCGGCCGTAAAAAGACCATGTGGTGGTTTCACGGCGATGCCAAGGTCAACGGCGTCATCGTCGCCTCGGCCGATGTCGGCGCGATGCTGACGGACTGACGAGGCCGCGTTCAGCGAGTCCACCGACTTGCATCGAGGCTTGCCGAAGACGCAAGTCCGGCGCAACAGAGCGAAATTAGTCTTTACTAGACAGTATCGATTTCGCGCGCTAACCAGCGGAAAACCCAACACATTTGAACGTCGCGACACCGGCTGATACGGGGCTATTTGGATGAGCAGGATCGATCCCACGGCGCGGATTGAAGACGGCGCCGTGATCGGCGAAGGCACCTCGATCGGGCCTTATTGCATCATTGGCCCCGATGTCGTGATCGGGCCGGACTGCAAGCTGATCGGCCACGTCCACATCACCGCGCAGACCACCGTCGGCGCCGGCTGTACGATCTATCCGTTCGCGTCATTGGGCACGCCGCCGCAGTCGCTGAGCTACAAGGGCGAACTGACAAAACTACTGATCGGCGACGGCTGCACCATCCGCGAGTCCGTGACCATGAATGCCGGTACCGTCGCCGGCGGCGGCATCACGACTGTCGGCGACCGCGGCTACTTCATGAATTGCAGCCATGTCGGCCACGACTGCCATGTCGGCAACGACGTGATCTTTGCGACCTCGGCGACGCTGGGCGGCCACTCCGAGATCGGCGATTTCGTTTTCATGGGTGGCCTCTCGGCGGTGCACCAGTTCACGCGGATCGGGCCGCAGGCGATGGTCGGCGGCATCTGCGGCGTCCGGGGCGACATCATTCCGTTCGGGCTTGTGAATGGCCAGTATGCGGCGCTGGAAGGCCTCAACATTATCGGCATGAAGCGCCGCAAGTTCACCAAAGAGCGGCTGGCAACGGTGCGCTCGTTCTATCAGAAGCTGTTTTACGGCGAGGGCGTGTTCGCCGAACGGCTTGAGCGCGTGCAGCCTTTGGCCAGCGAGGATCCCGCGATCGCGGAGATTCTCGCCTTCATCGCCGGCGGCAAGCATCGCGCGCTGTGCTTGCCAGAGGACGGTAGCAACCGGTCTTGATCATGTCGCAGGGTAGGCCATGACGCATCAGGGACCGGCGCAAGATCGGGTAATTGCATCCCCGGTGGGTCTGATCGCAGGCGGCGGCGTGCTGCCATTCGCGGTCGCGGATTCGCTGCTCGCCCGCAACATCACGCCGGTGTTCTTTGCATTGAAAGGCATCTGCGATCCCGTCGCCGTCGCGCGTTTCCAGCACCACTGGGTTCCGATCGGCCAGCTCGGCCGCCTCACCAAATTGATGCGTAGCGAAAATTGCCGCGATCTGGTCTTCATCGGCACGCTGGTGCGGCCGGCACTGTCGGAAATTCGTCTCGACTGGGGCACGCTGCGCGCGATGCGGCATATCCTGTCGTCGTTCCGTGGCGGCGACGATCATCTGCTCACCGGCATCGGCCGGATTTTCGAACAGGACGGTTTTCGCCTGCTCGGGATCAAGGACGTCGCGCCGGATCTGCTGATGCCGTCCGGCTCTCTGACGCGCGCGGTGCCTGACACGAATGCCGAGGCAGATATCGCAAAAGGCCGCGAGGTGCTGCGTGCGCTGAGCCCGTTCGACATCGGCCAGGCCACCGTAGTGATCGATGGCCACGTGGTTGGCGTCGAGGATATCGAAGGCACCGACGGCCTGCTGGCGCGCGTGGCGCATTTGCGCGAGCAGGGCCGCATCCGCGCCAAGCCCGGCCGGGGCGTGCTGGTGAAGGCGCCGAAGAGCGGCCAGGACCTGCGCTTCGATCTGCCGACTTTAGGACCGCGCACCATCGAGCGCGCCGCGGCCGCACAGCTTGCCGGCATAGCCATCGTCGCCGGCAACACCATTGTGGCCGAGCCACAGCTGATGATCGAAGCCGCCGATACCGCGGGTCTGTTCGTCACCGGGCTGCCCGCGTGATGCGAAAGATCTTCCTCATCGCTACCGAGGAATCCGGCGATCGGCTCGGCTCCGCCTTGATGAAGGTGCTGCGGCAGCGGCTTGGCGACGACGTTCAGTTCGAGGGCGTCGGCGGCTCGACGATGGCGCGCGAAGGGCTGGGGTCGCTGTTTCCGATCGAGGATCTGTCGATCATCGGATTTGCCGCGGTGGCGCAGCGGCTGCCGATGATTTTGCGGCGGATTGCGGAAACCACCGACGCGGTGCTGAAGGCGGCGCCGGATATTCTGGTCATCATCGACAGCCCGGATTTCACCCACCGCGTGGCGCGTCGGGTGCGGCGGCGCAATCCCGCGATCCCGATCGTCAATTATGTCTCGCCGTCGGTGTGGGCATGGCGGCCCGGCCGGGCGCGGGCGATGAAGGGCTACGTCGATCATGTGCTGGCGCTGCTGCCGTTCGAGCCCGAAGCGCATCGCAGCCTCGGCGGGCCGCCATGCACCTATGTCGGTCATCCCCTGATCGAGCAGATCGCCTCGCTGCGGCCGAATGCCGAGGAGCGGGCGCGCCGCGATGCGCAGCCGCCGGTGCTGCTGGTGCTGCCCGGCAGCCGGCGCAGCGAGATCCGCCACCACATGGCGATCTTCGGTGCCACGCTTGGGCTGCTGCAGAAGCAGGGAGTGGCATTCGACCTGATCCTGCCGACCATGCCGCATCTGCAGGAGGTGATCGCCGCTGCGTTGAAGGACTGGCCGGTGCAGCCCCGCGTCGTGGTCGGCGAGCAGGACAAGCGCGCCGCGTTCCGGATCGCCCATGCGGCCTTCGCCAAATCCGGCACGGTGACGCTGGAGCTTGCAGTTGCCGGCGTGCCGACGGTTGCCGCCTACAAAGGTGGTGGCGTCGAGGCCTGGATCGCCAGGCGCCTGATCCGCTCGGCCTCGGTGATCCTCGCCAATCTTGTCGTCGGAGAAAACGTCGTGCCGGAATACATTCAGCAGGACTGCACGCCGGAAAAACTGGCGCCGGCGCTGCGCGACGTGCTCGCGGATACGCCGATGCGGCAGCGTCAGGTCGAGGCCTTCTCCCGGCTCGACACCATCATGGCGACCGGCAAGGCCTCGCCGAGCGTCGGCGCGGCGGACATCGTGCTCGGGATGCTGCGTGAGGCGCGGTCTAGCGGCGCTCCAGCGTGAGGCCATCCAGATCGATCGCCGGCAAACGCCGATCAATCATATCTGCAACGATCTGACCGCAGCCGCAGGCTTGCGTCCAGCCATTGGACCCCTGGCCGATATTCAGGACCAGATTGTCGAATTTGGTCGTCCCGAGATAGGGCGGGCCATCCGGCGTCATCGGACGGAGCCCGGCCCAGTACGAGACCTGACGGTAGTCAGCAGCTTGCGGAAACAGCGCCCTGACTGCGTGAAGCACGCCCGCGGCCTGATCCGGGGCGGCGCTGGTGTCGTAGCCGCCGATCTCGGCGACGCCAGCCGCGCGAATACGTTGGCCGAGCCGGGTAACCATCACCTTGCTATGCTCGTCCATCACCGACGAGCGCGGCGCCATCTCGGGATCGCCGACCTCGACGGTGACCGCATAACCCTTCACGGGATAGACCGGAATATCGATGCCGAGTGGGCGCAGCAGCGACGGCGCTTCGTTGGCGAGCGCGACCACATAGCTTTCGGCTTGCAGGACGCCACGGTCGGTCAGGACGCCCGAGATCGCATCCCCTTCGGTGAGCAAAGCGCGAATGGTGGTATCGAACTGGAATGCGACGCCGCGCTCGGCCAACAGGTCGGCGAGCCGCGACGTGAACAGATGGCAGTCGCCGGTCTCGTCGTCGGGTAAATGCAGTCCGCCGCTCAGCGAGACCGACGCCTTTGCTAGTGCCGGCTCGATGGCAATGGCTTCAGCCGACGTGACGATGCGGTGCGCGACGTTGAACGACGCAAGGACTTTTGCGGCGCGCGCGGCGCCGTCGAGTTCTTCGTCGGTCTGGAAGACCTGCAACACGCCGCCGCTGCCATTGTCATAGGCGATGCCGGTTTCATGGCGCAGCGCGACCAGGCAGGCCTTGCTGTAATGCGCAATGCGCTGCATCCGCGCCTTGTTGACGGCAAAGCGCTCGACCGTGCAATTGGCAACAAAGGCCGCGAGCCACTTCCATTGCTGCACGTCGAGCTGCGGACGCAGTACCAGCGGCGCATGTTTTTCGAACAGCCATCGGACCACCTTGAACGGCATGCCCGGCGCCGCCCACGGCCCGGCAAAGCCAGGGCAGACGCCACCGGCGTTGCCGAAGCTCGTTTCCCGGGCCGGCCCCGGCTGGCGATCGATGACCGTCACCTCGTGACCTGCCTTGGAGAGATAGGAGGCGCAGGCGGTGCCGACGACGCCCGCGCCCAGAACCAGAACCTTCATGGCAGCCGACCAATCCGGATCATTCGGTCTTGATCTTGGCGTCGCTGATGATTTTGCCGCTCTTTTCCATCTCGCTGGCGATGAACTTGGTGAAGTACTCGGTTGACGAGCCGATCGGCTCGAAGCCCAAAATCTCCAGGCGCTGCTTGACGTCGGGCATGGCGAGGATCTTGGCAACTTCGGCTTGCAGCTTGTCGACCAGCGCGGGCGGCAGGTTCTTCGGCGCCCACAGCCCATACCAGGAGACGAATTCGAATCCGGTCATGCCGGCTTCGGCGACGGTCGGAATCTCGGGCGCCGCGGGCGATCGCTTGGTGCTGGTAATCGCCAGCGCCTTGATCGCCTTGCTTTGCGCCAGCGGAAGCGAGGACAGCATCGGATCGACCATCAGCTGGATCTGGCCGCCCATCAGGTCGTTCAATGCCGGGCTGGCACCCTTGTAGGCGATCACCAGCGTGTCGAGCCCGGCGTCGCGTTTCAGCAGTTCGATCGCCAGATGGCCAGCCGAGCCGAAGCTCGATGTGGCGAAGGTGTACTTGTTGGGATCTTTGCGAACGAGGTCGAAGAATTCTTTCAGCGTGTTGGCGGGCACGTTTGGCGCGCTGCTGACGAGGAGCGGGGTGGATGCGATCAGCGTGATTGGCGTGAAGTCCTTGACCACGTCATAGGGGATGGACTTGTTCAGGAGCGGCGTGATGACGTGGATCGAGGCGGTGAGTAGCAGCGTGGTGCCGTCGGGAACTGCCTTGGCGACGTAGTTCGCGCCGACGATTCCGCCGGCACCGCCGGCACGATTATCGACAATGAAATACTGGCCGAGGGACTCGTTGAGCTTCTGCGTAATGATCCGCGCGACGCCATCGACGGAGCCGCCGGCGGGGTAGGGCACGACAATGTTGACGGTTCGGTTCGGATAGGTCTGGGCCACGGCTGGCGCCGATGCGAGCCCGAGCAGAACCATGCTCAGGACGGCGAGGGAACGACGATGTCTCACAGGAGATCCTCTCAGGTTTTGCATTAAAAGGTTCCTGGGTAGCTTCCCCCGTCGACCAATATGTTTTGGCCTGTGACGAATCCCGCATGCTCTGAACACAGAAACGCGCAATAGGCGCCGAGCTCCGGCGGCCGGCCATATCGCTTGGCTGGGTTGCCGGCGGCGCGCTCGCGCCAGATCTGGTCGAACGACTTGCCGCCCGGCTCCAGCATGCCGTCGATGTGGCGGCGCTGGGCGTCGCTGTCGAAGATGCCCGGCAGCAGGTTGTTGATGGTGACGTTGTGCGCCACGGTCTGGCGGGCGAGGCCACCGACGAAGCCGACGAGGCCGGAGCGGGCGCCGTTCGACAGGCCGAGTTCAAGCTGCGGAATCTTCACGCTGCGCGACACGATGTTGATCACCCGGCCGAAGCCGCGCGTCATCATGCCATCGACGGTCCGGCGCATCATCTCGATCGGACTGAGCATCATGGCGTCGAGCGCCGCCATCCAGTCGGCACGCGCCCAGCTGCGGAAATCGCCGGGCACCGGACCGTCGGCATTGTTGAGCAGAATGTCCGGCTCGGGACAGGCCTTCAAAGCATCGTCGCGGCCTTTGGCCGTGGTGATGTCGCCGACCACCGCAGTGACCGCAACGCCGGTGGCATCGCGGATTTCGGCACAGGTGGCTTCCAGGGTTTCAGGCGTGCGGGCGAGGATGGTGACATCGACGCCCTCCTGGGCCAGCGCCATGGCGCAGGCCTTGCCCAGACCGCGGCTAGCGCCGCTCAACAGAGCCTTGCGGCCGCGTATCCCAAGATCCATCGCTCAGGCCGCGACGGCGGAGAGCGACTTGATCTTGTAGCCGTACTTCTTGTCGAGTTCGAGTTCCTGGATGATGCGGACTCCCTTGGCCAGGGCCTCGCCCTCCAGATTGGTCAGCGGCTTGCGCAGGTCGCCGGCCGGCATGCCCAGGGCCTTCATCAGCGACTTCACTGCCACCGGGTTGATCGCCGAGTAGGTGTAGTGCAGCAGCGGCAGCAGCGAGAGATAGGCGTTCTTGAACCCCTCGGCCTCGCTGTAGCTCGTCCATGGCGTCGAGATGGTGGCGAGTTCTGCCGGCGCGAGATTGCCGGTCATGTTGGCGGTGCCGTGGCCGCCAAGGCTCATGGTCGGCACCACCAGGCCGAGGTTGGGGCTGTCGCAGCACATTACAGAGACCGTCGGCTTGCCGGCCAGCACTTGCGCCACCTGGCCGACACGGCCGGTGGATTCCTTGTGCACCACATAGTTCGGGTGCTTGAAGATGCGCAGCAGGTTGTCCCAGTTCAGGTCGCTCTTCACCCGCGGCGGATTGTTGTAGATGCCGAGCGGCAGGTCGGTGGCGTCGGCCACGTCGAGGAAGAAGCCCTCGATGTCGGCTTCCGGCGCGCAGATATAGGCGGGCGCGGCGAGGATCGCGCCGTCGGCACCGTTATCCTTGGCGAAGCGGACGTTGGCGATGGTGGTGTCGGTGTTGTTGCCGGTGCAGCCGAAGAAGATCGGCATGTCGGCGGTCTTCATCTTGGCGGTCTCGACGATGATCTGCTTCTTCTCGTCCTGCGACAGCATCGAGGACTCGCCGGTGGAGCCCATGATCAGGATCGCCGAGGTGCCGTTGTCCTGGTGGAATTTCAGCAGCGTGCGGAACGCCGCGTAGTCAACCGAGCCGTCCTTGTTGAACGGGGTGATCAGCGCGACAAAGGACCCGGTCAGCTTTTTGATCGACATCTCACATCTCCATTTGGTTTGAATCTTTGTAGGAACCTATCATGGCTCGGCGGCGCCGCCACCGCAGAGTCGCGGACCGTCCCATGCATTGGCGGGGGCGTGCCGCATCTGGCGCCTGCAGCGCCTTCACGCTGCACTACGCTGTGGCGCGTCATGTCGGTCCAACGCGAAGGCAACCGCCGCGTCGGCGTGGATCAGCGTCGAGTCGAATGCCGGCAAATCGAAATGTTCAGCACCGATCAGCAGGCCAATCTCGGTGCAGCCAAGGATGACGCTGTCGGCCCCGGCCGCCTTGGCCGTTGCGATCACCTCGAGATAACGCTGTCGCGACGCCTCGCGGACGATGCCGCAGCACAATTCACTGAAGATGATGTCGTGCACAGCGGTCCTGTCCTCGGTGTTCGGCACCATGGGCGAAAGATCGTGCGTTTCGCGCAGCTTCGAGAGGTAGAAGTCCTGCTCCATCGTATAGCGGGTGGCGAGCAGCAGCG
The DNA here is from genome assembly GCA_028290355.1 of Tardiphaga sp. Lineage (GTDB taxonomy): Bacteria > Pseudomonadota > Alphaproteobacteria > Rhizobiales > Xanthobacteraceae > Tardiphaga. Next base: position 9,378 of record JAQGKA010000511.1, read on the forward strand.
GCCGGCGACAGCCTGCGGCCCGAACGGCCTGTCCGGTCATGTCGGTGATGTGCAGCAGCGGCACCGAGATCGCGCTTTGCACGATATCGGCCAGCTTGTGCATGGTGTTGGTGCAAATCAGAACGCAATCCGCGCCCGCGGTTTCGAGGTTGCGTGCCAGCGTCGCCAACACCGCCCCGGCCTTGTCCCATGCGCCGGCCTGCTGCAGCGCCACGATGGACTCGAAATCGACCGAGTGCAGGATCACCTCGGCCGAATGCAGGCCGCCTAGGCGATCCCGGACGCTTTCGTTGATCCGCCGGTAATACACCGCCGTGCTTTCCCAGCTCATCCCGCCCAATAGTCCGATCGTTCGCATTCCAGTCCGTCCTTGCCCGCTTCAGATGTCGCCTGAAGATAGCAAACCGGCGGCGCAACAATGCGATCGAAGATCTCCTGATCCCGCTTATTTTGGCTAATTTGTTGCTTTAAAATATTATTTAGGAAAATATTTTTGCTACATAACACTCATACGAGCATTATCCATTCAAAATTTTGAAGGAATCAATCGTGGACGCTATCGATCGCCGCATTCTCGATATCCTGCAGAACGACGCCTCGGTCGCCGTCGCCACGATCGCGGAAAAAGTCGGGCTCAGCACCGCGCCATGCTGGCGCCGCATCAAGCGGCTCGATGAAGACGGCGTCATCACCCGGCGCGTGGCCTTGCTGAACCGCCGCAAGGTCAATGTGCCGATGACGGTGTTCGTATCGGTGAAGGCACCGCGGCACGGGGCGGAGTGGTTGCAGGCGTTCCGGCTGGTGATCGGCGATATCCCCGAGATCGTCGAGGCCTGGCGGCTGACCGGCGAGACCGACTATCTGCTGCGCATCGTCGTGCCTGACGTGGAGACCTATGACGCGGTCTATCAACGCATGATCAAGCGGCTGGAATTCTCGGACATCAACTCGGCCATCGCCATGGAAGAGATGAAGTTCACCACGGCGATTCCGACCAGCTACATGGAGCTGAAGCCGCAGGCCTGAGTGCTTTCGTCGAGGGAGTGCGCGAAGGCGCTTGTCGCCAGTGCCCGTTCGGCCGGCCTCGTCGCAAACGAAAACGGCGGACCGCATGGCGGCTCGCCGTTTAACTTTATTCCGCGACGTCGATCAGCGCTTGGCGATATCGACGTAATCGCGACGTTCTGCGCCGGTGTAGAGCTGGCGCGGGCGGCCGATCTTCTGCTGCGGATCCTCGATCATCTCGCTCCACTGGCTGATCCAGCCGACGGTGCGGGCGACGGCGAACAGCACCGTGAACATCGAGGTCGGGAAGCCCATCGCCTTCAGCGTGATGCCCGAATAGAAATCGACGTTCGGGTACAGCTTGCGCTCGATGAAGTATTCGTCTGACAGCGCGATCTTCTCCAGCTCCATCGCAACCGCGAGCATCTCGTCGCCGCCATGGCCGGTCTCGGCCAGCACTTCGTGGCAGGTCTGCTGCATGATCTTGGCGCGCGGATCGTAGTTCTTGTAGACGCGGTGACCGAAGCCCATCAGCCGGACGCTCGAGTTCTTGTCCTTCACCTTCTTGATGAAGTCCGGAATCTTGTCGACCGTGCCGATTTCGGCAAGCATCGCCAAGGCCGCTTCGTTGGCGCCGCCATGCGCCGGTCCCCACAGGCAGGCGATGCCGGCGGCGATGCAGGCGAACGGGTTGGCGCCGGACGAGCCGGCGATACGCACCGTCGAGGTCGAAGCGTTCTGTTCGTGGTCGGCATGCAGGATGAAGATCTTGTCGAGCGCCTTGGCCAGCACCGGATTGATCTTGTAGTCCTCGCAGGGCACGGCGAAGCACATGTTGAGGAAGTTCGCGGCGAAACCGAGCGCGTTCTTCGGATACACGAACGGCTGGCCGATGGTGTATTTATAGGCCATCGCGGCCAGCGTCGGGATCTTGGCGATCATCCGGATCGACGCGATCATGCGCTGCTGGGGATCGTTGATGTCGGTGGAGTCGTGGTAGAAGGCGGCAAGCGCGCCGACCGAAGCCACCATCACCGCCATGGGATGCGCGTCGCGGCGGAAGCCCTGGAAGAAGCGGGACATCTGGTCGTGAACCATGGTGTGGTTCGTGATGCGCGTATCGAAGTCGAGCTTTTGCGCCTTGCTCGGCAGTTCGCCGTACAGCAGCAGGTAACAGGTCTCGAGAAAGTCGCCCTTCTCGGCGAGCTGTTCGATCGGGTACCCGCGGTATTCGAGGATTCCGGCGTCGCCGTCGATGTAGGTGATCTTGGACTGGCAGCTGCCGGTCGAGGTAAAGCCGGGGTCGTAAGTGAACATCCCGGCCTGGGCATAGAGTTTGCCGATGTCGATCACATCGGGGCCAATCGTCCCGCTCAAGATCGGGAAGTCGAAACTCTTGCCATCGACTGTCAGCGTTGCGGATTTAGACTTTATTTTTGCGTCCATCGCGTGGTCCCCGATGAGATCGTTGAGAGGCCGGCAGGCCGGGCGCCATCAGGATAGATGGCGGGGCAGGCCGGAAATTCTAGAGGCTTCGCCAGAATGGGTACCGTATTGCTGTGTGCGCTGCAAGACGGGCAAGCGTAGCCTATGGTAGCCTAAACGGATGCCTGATCCGCGAGCCGGGCAAGGCATTCCTGCCGCCCCAATACCGCCAGAACGTCGAAGATTCCGGGGGAGGTGGTCTTGCCGGTCAACGCCACCCGCAGCGGCTGCGCCACCGCGCCGAGCTTGACGCCGGTCTCCTCGGCGAAGGCGCGGGTGGCGGCTTCTGTGGTCGCGGCGCTCCATTCCGTGACGGCTTCCAGCGCGCTGCGCAATTTGCCGATCAGGATACGGGTTTCCGGCGTCAACAGCGCAGCCGCCTTTGGCTCCATCACCAGTGGCCGATCGGCGAAGATGAAGTACGAACTGTCGATCAGCTCGATCAGAGTCTTGGCGCGCTCCTTCAACTGAGGCATCGCCTGCCGCAACTGGGCGCGCGTGGTGTCGTTGAGCTTGGCCTTCACGTCGCCGCCGTTGGGCACGTAGCTCAGCACGTCCTCGAACATGGTCACAAGAGATTGATCGTCGGCGTGGCGGATGTAATGACCGTTGAGGTTTTCCAGTTTGGCGAAATCGAACCGCGCGGCCGAACGCCCGATGGCGGGCAGATCGAAGTCCTTGATCATCTCCTCGGTCGAGAAGATTTCCTGGTCGCCATGGCTCCAGCCGAGCCGGACGAGGTAATTGCGCAGCGCCTCCGGCACGTAGCCCATGGCGCGGTAGGCATCGACGCCGAGCGCGCCGTGGCGCTTCGAGAGTTTTGAGCCGTCCGGCCCATGGATCAGCGGAATGTGCGACATGCTCGGTATGGTCCAGCCGAGCGCTTCGTAGATCTGCTTCTGGCGCGCGGCGTTGATCAGATGGTCGTCGCCGCGGATGACGTGGGTTACGCCCATATCATGGTCATCGACCACCACGGCGAGCATGTAGGTCGGGTTGCCATCGCCCCGAAGCAGCACGAGATCGTCGAGGTTCTCGTTCTTCCAGACCACGCGGCCCTGGACCTGATCCTCGATCACGGTCTCGCCGTCCAGCGGCGCCTTGAGACGGATCGTCGGCTTGATGCCGGAAGGCGCCTCCGAGGCCGCGCGCTCGCGCCAGCGGCCGTCGTAAAGCTTCGACTTGCCTTCGGCGCGCGCCTTTTCGCGCATCTCCTTCAGCTCGTCGGCGCTGGCGTAACAGTAATAAGCCTTACCCTCGGCGAGCAGCTGCTCGGCGACTTCACGGTGCCGCTGGGCCCGGGCAAATTGATAGACGGTGTCGCCGTCCCAATCGATGCCCAGCCACTTCAGCCCGTCGAGGATGGCGCCGATGGCCGGTTCGGTGGAGCGCTCGCGGTCGGTGTCCTCGATCCGCAGCAGCATCTTGCCGCCGCGGCCGCGCGCATAGAGCCAGTTGAACAGAGCGGTGCGGGCGCCGCCGATGTGCAGGAATCCGGTCGGGGACGGCGCGAAACGGGTAACGATGGGTGCGGTCATTAAATGGCTTCGATCGATCTCGGGGACTGTTGGCGGGCGTTTATCACATGGTCGCCACGCTGTCCCCCGAATTACCGGCTGGTGCGGCGATCCGGTTCCCGATCGGGTGGCCCGGCCCTTGGCGCGGCCTCGCGGATTTGGCACATAGGGCGCAGCTTGAAAGGCAACCCATGACAGACGAATCGGTATTGGACGCAGGCCGTGACTTCATCCGCGACATTGTCGCTGCGGATCTGGCTTCCGGAAAGCAGGCGAGCGTGGTGACGCGCTTCCCGCCGGAGCCCAACGGCTACCTGCATCTCGGCCATGCCAAGTCGATCTGCCTGAATTTCGGCATCGCCGAGGAATTCGGCGGTCACTGCAATCTGCGCTTCGACGACACCAACCCGACCAAGGAAGAGCAGGAATATATCGACGCGATCCAGCGCGACGTGCGCTGGCTCGGCTTCGACTGGGGCACCAACCTGTATTTTGCGTCCGACTATTTCGAGCAGCTCTATGCCTGGGCGCAGCACCTGATCCGCACCGGCAAGGCCTATGTCGACGACCAGTCGCAGGAGGAGATCCGGCTGAAAAGGGGCACGCTGACCGAACCCGGACAGAACAGCCCGTTCCGCGATCGCCCGGTCGAGGAAAACCTCGACCTGTTCATGCGGATGCGCGCCGGCGAATTCCCGAACGGCACCCGCGTGCTGCGCGCCAAGATCGACATGACGTCGGGCAATATCAACCTGCGCGACCCCGTGATCTACCGCATCCTCCATGCGCATCATCCGCGCACCGGGACGGCGTGGAGTATCTATCCGAGCTACGATTTCGCCCACGGCCAGTCGGACGCCATCGAACACGTCACCCATTCGATCTGCACGCTTGAGTTCGAGGATCATCGGCCGCTGTACGACTGGTGCCTGGAAAACCTGCCGGTGCCGTCGCGGCCGCACCAGTACGAGTTTGCGCGGCTCAACATGACCTACACGCTGCTGTCGAAGCGCGTGCTCACCGAACTGGTGCGCGGTGGCCATGTCTCCGGCTGGGACGATCCGCGGATGCCGACGCTGGCGGGCCTGCAGCGGCGCGGTATCCCGGCCGCGGCGCTGCGCGAATTTGTTAAAAGGATCGGCGTCGCCAAGGCCAACAGCACCGTCGACATCGGCATGTTCGATTTCGCGGTGCGCGAGACGCTGAACCGGACTGCGGCGCGCCGCATGGCGGTGCTGCGGCCGCTCAAGGTGGTGATCGAGAACTATCCGGAAGCACAGATCGAACAGCTCGACGCCGTCAACCATCCCGACGATCCGTCGCTCGGCGTGCGCAAGATTCCGTTCAGCCGCGAGCTCTACATCGAGCAGGACGACTTCATGGAAGAGCCGCCGAAGAAATTCTTCCGGCTGTCGCCAGGTCGCGAGGTGCGGCTGCGCTACGGTTATTTCATCACCTGCCGCGAGGTGGTCAAGAATGCCGCCGGCGAGGTGATCGAACTGCGCTGCAGCTACGATCCCGAAACCAAGGGCGGCAACGCGCCCGACGGCCGCAAGGTCAAGGCGACGATCCACTGGGTCAGCGCAGCCGAGGCTGTGCCGGCGGAGGTGCGGGTCTACAACCTTCTGTTTACGGCGCCGCAGCCCGACGCCGGCAATTTCGCGGCGCAGATCAATCCGGAATCGCTGGAAACGCTGACCGGCTGCATGGTCGAGCCAGCGCTGGCGAGCGACAATGCGGAAGGCGCCGTGCAGTTCGAGCGCCAGGGTTACTTCTGCCGTGACCGCGATTCCGCGCCCGGCAAGCTGGTCTTCAACCGCACTGTCGGACTGCGCGACAGCTATGCCAAGGCGACGTGAAGCCAGCGCTTTCATAACCCCGCACTGTCATTCCGGGATGCGACAGACGGCGAAGCCGGATGGCGCAGGCCCGGAACCTCGAGATGTTCAGCCATCTCGGGATTCCCCGCCACTCCAATTGGAGTGGCTGAGGTTCGCTCGCAGCTGGCGCTGCTGCCGCCCTCAGGCGCGCCAATTGGCGCGCCGGGGAATGACAGCCGCAAACATTCTGCATCCGTTCCGCTAGTCGCCCGGTA
>JAQGKA010000326.1 GCA_028290355.1 Tardiphaga sp.
GCCGGCGAGAACGGGAATGGCGGCTTCACCTGATACTTGCCCTGGATCATCAGGATGTCGAAGAAATTCAACGCCGCGGATTTGATGGCGATGACGACCTGGCCGGCTTCGGCGACGGGATCCGCGACATCGGCGAGAACGAGATCGTCGGGTTCGCAAAACTGCGAGCAGAGAATGGCTTTCATCGGCACACCTGACTTTCGGATTGAGACAGTTGAATGCTTCTTGCCGGATTTGCGAGCAGGGGACAATCTGATTCGAATACCCCTCTGGCCCAGGTAATTCCGCCACGCGGCTTAAGCGAAGGTCTCCCGATGTTTGAAAAAGGTTTGCTGGCGAACAAGCGGATTCTGGTCACCGGCGGCGGATCGGGCCTTGGCGCCGCGATGGGCCGGCGCTTTGTCGAGCTCGGCGCGGAACTGACCATCTGCGGCCGCCGGATCGCATTGCTGGAACAGACCGCAACACAATTGCGCGAAGAACACGGCGCCAAAGTTCACGCGGTGCAATGCGACCTCCGCGATGCCGTTGCGGTGGAGATGATGATGGACATCGTCTGGCGCGACGGACCGCTCGACGTTCTCGTCAACAACGCCGCCGCCACTTTCATCGCGCAGAGTGAACATCTCTCGGCGCGCGCGGCTGACGCGATTCTGGCGCCGACGCTGCATGGCGCGCTGTATTGCACGCTGGAGGCCGGCAAGCGCTGGATCGAGGGCCGCCACAAGGGCGTCGTGCTGAGCATCCTGTCGACCTCGACCATCACCGGCCGCGCCTTCACGGTGCCCTCGGCAATGGCGAAATCTGGCATCCTCGCGATGACGAAATCACTCGCGGTGGAGTGGGGGCCGAAGGGGATTCGCACCGTGGCGATCGCGCCCGGCCCGTTCCCGACCGCCGGCGCCTCCGGACAATTGCGCCCGGAAGGCCGCGATGCCGGACCGGCGGCGAACAATCCGATGGGCCGCGTCGGCGAACACAGCGAGCTCGCCAACCTCGCCAGCTTCCTGATTTCCGATCAGGCGGGCTACATCAATGGCGAGATGGTGGTGCAGGACGGCGGTGCGCATCTGCGCAGTTCCGGCGCCGAAGACCTGCTGCAATGGACCGACGCGCAATGGGCTGCGCAGCGCGCGGCGCGCGCCAAAGGCTGACGAGGAACGCGCGCGCGACCACCGGCAACTGCCTTTCCAAAAAGAACTTTCCCGGTTAAGTCAGACCGTGTGACGGCGCAGATACGGGCCATCTTCCAGTCACAATATTGAGGGATCGAGACTTCATGTCCGTGCGGCGAATCCTGACAGTTGTGTCGATCAGTGTGGCGATGTGCGGCCTGTCCGGCCTCGCGCAGGCGCAAACCGCCGCGTCGAAGGGCGCCAAGGCGGCCCCCGCAAAGCCCGCGCCGGCTGCAAAGCCGACCACAGCTCCCGCGGCAAAACCAACTGCGGCTCCCGCAGCAGCGGCCGCCGCCGGCGGCAACGCCGAGCCGACCCTGGTCGGCCAGTTCGGCACCTGGGGCGCCTATACCGCAACCCCGAACGGCAAGAAGGTCTGCTTCGCACTGGCCAAGCCGTCGTCGTCGAAAACCAATCCGCCGAACCGGCCGCGCGACCCGGCCTATGCCTTCGTCTCCACCCGCCCGGCGGAGAAGGTGAACAACGAAGTCTCGATCATGATCGGCTACCAGCTCAAGCCGGGGTCGGAATCCACGCTTGAAGTCGGCGGTGCCCGCTACGCCATGTACACTCAGGGCGACGGGCTCTGGATCAAGAACGCCGCCGAGGAAGAGCGCATGGTCGATGCCATGCGCAAGGCCGCCGACGTCACCGTCAAGGGCACGTCCGCCAAGGGCACCGAGACCTCGGATACCTTTTCGCTGAAGGGTCTGGCCCAGGCTCTGGACCGGCTGGCGCAGGACTGCCGCCGCTAAGCCTAGCCTGCTAAATCCTTGTCGCCGTTAATATTGCCGCATTTAGCGCCTTTCCACTGGGCGTCGGAAAGCCTATTTGAGGCTTGGATTTCCCGTGACATAGCAGATCAACGCCATGACCCCTGTTTCAGCCGAGGCCGGTTCCATCGACGCCTCCCACGTGCATGCCCTGCCGCAGGCGGATGCTCCCTTGGAGAAGATCGCGCTGGAAACCTACGTGCCGCCAGCGAAACCTTCGCTGATCGGCCTGTCACGCGGCGAGATTGTCGAACAGCTCGGCCGCATTGGCGTCGCTCCGGCGCAGCGCAAGATGCGCAGCCAGCAGCTGTGGCACTGGATGTATGTCCGCGGCGCCCGCGAATTCCAGGAAATGTCCAGCATCTCCAAGGACATGCGCGTTGAGCTGGAAAAGCATTTTACCGTCGCGCGGCCGGAAGTAGTTGCCGAGCAGATCTCCAATGACGGCACAAGGAAATGGCTGCTGCGGCTGCCCAGCGGCACCGAGGGCGAAAAGGCCCACGAGGTCGAGTGCGTCTATATCCCCGAAACCGACCGGGGCACGCTGTGCGTCTCCAGCCAGGTCGGCTGCACCCTGACCTGCTCGTTCTGCCATACCGGCACCCAGCGGCTGGTGCGCAACCTCACCCCCGGCGAGATCGTCGGCCAGATCATGGTGGCACGCGACCGCCTCAACGACTGGGCCGACCGGGAAACGCCGAACGGCAACCGCCTCGTCACCAATGTGGTGATGATGGGCATGGGCGAGCCGCTGTATAATTTCGACGCGGTGCGCGACGCACTGCTGATCGTCTCCGACAATGAAGGCATCGGCATCTCCCGCCGCCGCATCACCTTGTCGACCTCCGGCGTGGTGCCGAACATCTTCCGCACCGGCGATGAAATCGGCGTGATGCTGGCGATCTCGCTGCACGCGGTGCGCGACGAACTTCGCAACGAGCTGGTGCCGATCAACAAGAAGTATCCGCTGGCCGAATTGCTGCAGGCCTGCCGCGATTATCCCGGCGCCTCCAATGCGCGCCGCATCACTTTCGAATACGTGATGCTGAAGGGCGTCAACGATTCGCTCGAGGATGCCAAGCTGCTGGTGAAGATGCTGAAAGGCATTCACGCCAAGATCAACCTGATCCCGTTCAACCCGTGGCCCGGCACGAAGTACGAGTGCTCGGACTGGGACCAGATCGAAAAGTTTTCCGAATACGTCTTCAACGCCGGTTACTCCTCGCCGGTGCGCACCCCGCGCGGCCGCGACATCCTGGCGGCCTGCGGACAGCTGAAGTCGGAAACCGAAAAACTGTCGGCGCGGGAGCGCGCCGCGCTGCGCGCGATGGCGATGACGGATTGAGATGGCACTCGTCGGCCGCCTGTTCGTCATCTTCTTCGCGTTCTGCCTCGCCTGTTTCGTCGCCGGCGCCATCGTGGTGCTGGCGATCCTGTTTCCGGAAATCAGCGCGATCGATGCCGGCGGCATCGATCCGAACGCGATCAACATCATCCTCGGCTTCGGCTTCATTTTCGTCAGCGGCTTTGCGCTGCTGCCGGCCATCGTCGTGGTGGCCATCACCGAGGCGTTCTCGATCCGCAGCGTGCTGGCCTATGCGCTCGGCGGCGCCGCAGTCGGCCTCGCCTGCTATCTCGGCCTGGTTCCGTTCGATACCGACACCATGCGCTTCGACGGCATCGTGCGTCGTCACCTCGAAGTGATGACCGGCGCCGGCATCGTCGGCGGGCTGATCTACTGGCTGATCGCCGGCCGCAATGCGGGAAGATGGCGGGAGCCGCGCGCTCTGCCGCCGGCGCCGACAACCAATTGAACGCGTCTTTCTTCCCTCTCCCCTTGTGGGAGAGGGTGGCCGCCCGCCCGCGCGGACGGGGGCGGGGTAGCCGCGAACGCCGTCGTCAAGAACCCCCTCATCCGTCACGGACTTCGTCCGTGCCACCTTCTCCCACAAGGGGAGAAGGAAGAAGCGAAGAGAGAAGAGAGAAGAAAAAGACGCACCCCCTCGCCTTTTCATCGCCCCCCTCGTCGGCTAAACCGCCCGCCATGAACCGGACCGGACTCTATATCGCCCTCGCGCTTTTCGCTGTCGTCGGATTGACCTTTGGGCTGTATCCAGAACTCGATCTCAAGCTCGCGGCATTGTTCTACGACGCCGCCAGCAAGACCTTCCCGATCAAGGACGGCGCGCTGGCGATGTTCGCGCGCGATGCCGCGATGTGGATCTGCTGGGCCTTCGTACTGCCCTCCATCGTTGCACTCATCGTGAAGCTGATCTGGCCGAACCGGCCGCTGCTGATCTCCGGCAACACCATCGCCTTCCTGCTGATCACCATCACGCTGGCCGCCGGCATCCTCACCAACCTGACCTTCAAGAGCCACTGGGGCCGGCCGCGGCCGGTGATGGTGACGGAGTTCAGCGGTCCCTGGCAGTTCAAGGCGTGGTGGGATCCGACCGGCGAATGCGGCCGCAACTGCTCGTTCTTCTCCGGCGAGGGCGCCACCGCGTTCTGGACCTTCGCGCCGGCCGCGCTGACGCCGCCGGCCCTGCGGCCGGTGGCCTATGCCGGTGCCTTCGTGTTCGGCGCGCTGACCAGCGGCCTGCGGATGGCGTTCGGCGGCCACTTCTTCACCGACGTGGCGATCGCCGGCCTGGTGACCTTCCTGGTGATCTGGCTGGTGCACGGCTACATCTACCGCTGGTCCTCGACCCGGAAGACCGACGCCGAGATCGACGCCGCGTTGACGCGCTTTGCCTGGCCGGGCTATCGCTGGCGGCAGAAATTGCGCGGTCGCGATATCGGGCCCGTGCCCAATGCAACCGAAATTGCCCGATTGGACGTTCCATGACTACGATCTTGAAGAGCCTGCCCAAAGGAAAAAACGTCGGCATCGCTTTCTCCGGCGGGCTCGATACCAGCGCGGCGCTGCTGTGGATGAAGCAGAAAGGCGCCCGCGTCTTTGCCTATACCGCCAATCTCGGCCAGCCTGACGAGGCCGACTACGACGAGATTCCGCGCAAGGCGATGGAGTTCGGCGCCGAAAAGGCCCGCCTCGTGGATTGCCGTGCGCAACTGGTCCATGAAGGCATTGCCGCTATTCAAGCCGGCGCCTTCCACGTCTCGACCGGCGGCATCGCCTACTTCAACACCACGCCGCTCGGGCGCGCCGTGACCGGCACGATGCTGGTCTCGGCCATGAAGGAAGACGGCGTCAATATCTGGGGCGACGGCTCGACCTATAAGGGCAACGATATCGAGCGGTTCTACCGCTACGGCCTGCTGACCAATCCGGAGCTGAAGATCTACAAGCCCTGGCTCGACGATCAATTCATCGACGAACTGGGCGGCCGCGCCGAAATGTCGGCCTTCATGACCGCCCACGGCTTCGCCTACAAGATGAGCGCCGAGAAGGCGTATTCGACCGACAGCAATCTGCTCGGCGCGACGCATGAGGCCAAGGATCTCGAACAGCTCGACAGCGGCATCAAGATCGTCAATCCGATCATGGGCGTGCCGTTCTGGCGCGACGACTGCGCCGTCAAGGCCGAGAAGGTCGTCGTTCGGTTTGTCGATGGCCAGCCCGTGGCGCTGAACGGCCAGACATTTGCCGATCCCGTCGCGTTGTTCCTCGAGGCCAACGTCATCGGCGGCCGCCATGGCCTCGGCATGAGCGACCAGATCGAGAACCGCATCATCGAGGCCAAGAGCCGCGGCATCTACGAAGCCCCCGGCATGGCGTTGCTCCACATCGCCTATGAGCGTCTCGTCACCGGCATCCACAACGAAGACACCATCGAGCAGTACCGCATCAGCGGCATGCGGCTCGGGCGGCTGCTCTACCAGGGGCGCTGGTTCGATTCCCAGGCCTTGATGCTGCGCGAAACCGCGCAGCGCTGGGTGGCGCGCGCCATCACCGGCGAAGTCACGCTCGAACTGCGCCGCGGCAACGACTACTCGCTGCTCAACACCGAAAGCCCGAACCTGACCTACAAGCCGGAGCGGCTGAGCATGGAGAAGGTCGAGGACGCGCCGTTCACGCCAGCCGACCGCATCGGCCAGCTCACCATGCGCAACCTCGACATCACCGATACCCGCGCCAAGCTGGACCTCTACGCGAAAGCAGGCCTGCTCAGCCCCGGAGAGGGCTCCAACATCCCCAAGCTTGAGAACGACAAGGGCTGAAGCGCGCGGTGCGGCTGAAGCTCTACAAGGGCAACGTCATCATGATCGGCCGCGAGAGCCAATACTCGCTGTACGACCAGGACCTCCTCACCTTCGAGGAAGGCGCCGTCGCCTACGACCACCGCGACGCCGCGGGCTTCATCAAGCTCAACGCACTGCGACTGCGCACGCTCGGCCAGCGCAAGAAGAAGCTGGGATTGTAAGGACTTTCTTATCCCTCCCCCTTGCGGGGAGGGTGGCGCGTGTGAGCGTAGCGAACAACGCGTCGGGTGGGGGTGGCCACGGGCGCAGCGCCTTGCTGCACCCCCACCCCGGCCTCCACTTCGCCAGCTCCGTGCTTCAACTACCAACTAAAAAATGGCCGGGATCGCTCCCGGCCATTTTGCGTTTTTTACTTTCCGTTACCGCGGTGGTGCCGTTCCCGGAGGCGGCGGCGGCAGTGAGGCCGTACCGCCGTTCAGCAGCGGCGTGATGCGGCGGACGGTGACGCGGCGGTTGCGGCGCTCCGGTCCGTCGGTGGGGATCTTCAGGTACTGCTTGCCGTAGCCCTGCGAGGTCAGGTTCTCCGCCGGCACCTGGAATTGCTGAGTCAGCAATTGTGCCGCCGATTCGGCGCGTCGATCCGACAGCGACAGATTGTCGACGTCCGAGCCGACCGCGTCGGTGTGGCCCTCGATCAGGAACACCTCACGCGGATTGCGCGAGATCGCCTTGTTGAGTCCATCCGCGATCACCTGCAGCTTCGAGGCCTGGTCAGGCGGGATTTCCCACGAGCCGAGGTCGAAATTGATGGTGTCCAGATCGATGCTGGGCATCAGCTGGCGCACGTTCGGGCTGTAGCGGATTTCGTCGAGTGAATAGCGCCGTCCGATCCGCTCCACCGGCGGTGCCAGCATGGTGTCGTAGATCAGTTCGGGCGAAGCGTCCTCGTAGTCGACGATGTAGCGGTTCTGCGGAATCCGGATCACCGGCGGCGGCAGGTCGACGTAGAAGCCACCTATCGCGCGGGGATCGCGATAGTTGTCGATGATGATGATCTCGCGGCCCTCGCGGTCGCGACGGATCCGGCGCAGCAGCTGGCCGTCGCGGCCATTGACGGTGATGATCTCCGAACCATCGGGACGAATCACGATGGTGCGGCTCTCGTCGCCGACCTGCTGGGTGCGGATGTCGCGCGCGCCATAGCGGAAGCGATCCACCTCGTTGTGGCGGATGAACGACTGGCCGCCGGGATCCTGGACGATGATGCGTCCAGGCTCGGTGAACACCGTGCGACCGCCTTCCTGGCTTTCGCGGCGTTGGCCGCGGAAATCGCCCATGTTGCGCGGTCCGGGTGCAGCGGCCCCCGGCGCAATGGGGGCCAGAGCGGCAGCCGGCGGCGGCGCGGGCGGAATCGGCGTGGAGACCGTGGGCGGTGGCGGACGGAAGCCGGAGCTGCCGGCGCCGGGCGGCAATCCGGTCTGGCCTCCGGGCGCGCCCGGAGCAGGTGCCGCGCCAGGCGCAGGAGCTGCAGCTGGCGCAGCCGGTGCGACGGCATTCGGAGCAGCGGCGGTCGGCGGCGTGCCGGGACCACCAGCACCGGGAGCGCCGGAACCACGGGGGCCGCCCGGACCACCGGGTCCACCCCGACGCTCACCCGGCGCACCGGGTGCTGGAGGTGTTCCGGCAGGCGGCGTGGCGGGTGTCGGCGCAGCGGCGGGTGGCGCGGCAGGAGTCGCGGCTGGCGGGGTTGCCGGAGCCGGAGCCGCCGCAGGGGCCTGACGGACAGCCGGAGCGGCTGCTCCGGGCGCAGGTGCAGCCGGTGTCGGTGCCGCTGGTGCAGCTGACGGAGCCGGTCGTGCGCCGGGCGGCGGCGCGCCGGGTTCGCGTCGTTCCGGACGACCTGCGGGAGGTGTCGGCGCTGTCGGCGCGGCGCTCGGCGCCGGAG
>JAQGKA010000512.1 GCA_028290355.1 Tardiphaga sp.
TGATGGACCGCATGGAGATCATCCGGATCGCCGGCTACACCGAGAACGAGAAGGTCGAGATCGCCCGCAAGCATCTCATCCCGAACGCGCTCGCCAAGCACGGTCTGGACGGCAAGGAATGGTCGATGGACGACGAGGCCTTGCTGCTGATGATCCGCCGCTACACCCGCGAGGCGGGCGTGCGTAACCTCGAGCGCGAGCTCTCCACACTGGCCCGCAAGGCCGTGAAGGAGCTGATGCTCTCGAAGAAGAAGGTGGTGAAGGTCACCGAGAAGAATCTTGAGGAATTCCTCGGTATTCCGAAGTATCGGTACGGCGAGATCGAGAGCGACGACCAGGTTGGCGTCGTGACCGGGCTGGCATGGACCGATGTGGGCGGTGAGCTGCTGACCATTGAAGGCGTCATGATGCCGGGCAAGGGCCGCATGACCGTCACCGGCAACCTGCGTGACGTGATGAAGGAATCGATCTCCGCGGCGGCGTCTTATGTCCGCTCGCGCGCGATCACCTTCGGGATCGAACCGCCGCTGTTCGAGCGGCGTGACATCCACGTCCACGTGCCGGAAGGTGCGACGCCGAAGGATGGTCCGTCGGCGGGCGTGGCGATGGCGACGACGATCGTCTCGGTGCTCACGGGCATCCCGATCCGTCACGACGTTGCCATGACCGGTGAGATCACGCTGCGCGGCAGGATCCTGCCGATCGGCGGATTGAAGGAGAAGCTTTTGGCGGCGGCTCGCGGCGGCATCAAGACGGTGCTGATCCCCGAGGACAATGCCAAGGATCTCACGGAGATCTCCGACGCCATCAAGGGCGGGATGAACATCATCCCGGTCGCGCGGATGGACGAGGTGATCGCCAACGCCCTGGTGAGGGCGCCGAAGGCGATCATCTGGGAAGAGGACACCAAGCTGCCGGTGAAGCCGGACGCGACCGACGAAGCCGCAGGCGGGCTTACGGCCCACTGAGGAACGCATCCTCGGAAACGACATCAGCGGCGCCCTTCGGGGCGCCGTTTTTTTGTGGTAGTTTGAGACTGTCCAAGTACCTGATGGGTTGGTGGGATGGAAATCGACGGGCAATGCCACTGCGGCCGGATCAGCTACGTAGCGGAGATTGATCCGCAGCGGGTCTCGATCTGTCATTGCAGGGATTGTCAGACGTTCAGCAGTTCGGCCTACCGGCTCAGCGTCAGGACCGGGCGCGAAAACATCCGGATCACGGGCACGCCGAAGGTTTACGCCAAGACCGCGGACAGCGGCGCAATCCGGCTGCAGCATTTCTGCCCGGAGTGCGGCACACCGATGTTTACCAGCGGCCCTGACGCCGACGTCGGGGACCGGGTGATCCGTTGGGGCAGCATCCGGCAGCGCGCGGAACTGGCACCGATGCGACAGATCTGGTGCGGTTCGGCGGCGCCATGGATCGACGATCTCGAAAAGCTGCCGGGCAGCAAGGCGGGCTGAGCCACTGCCTGCGCGTTACGCTGAGGTGCCGACCACCTTCAGCACGCAGCCGATGATCTTGAGGCTGCCATCAGGCTGCGGCTCCAGCGTATAGAGCGCGTCCCAGGGCACGCCGTCCGCGTCGACGATGTGAACGTCCTGCTCGATCCGACCGTCGGTGACGCGCGCCTCGCCGAACTCAAAGCTCTTGTGGCGGTAGACCGGGGCGTAGCCATTGCGGACCATATCCATGAAGACGCCGGGCTCCGGGAATATGCTCTGGATCTCGGGCGCGGCGTAGGAATAGGCCGTCGCCGCATCGTCACGGCCGAATGCCTCAGCCTGCGAACGGATGACATTTTGCGCCACGGCAAAGTTGTCGGCAGCGGATGCGGGAACGGCGAAGCCGATTATCAATGCGAACAGAAAAATGGCGGCTCGCATAACGGCTTTCCTGTCCTGGCGCCGGGAATTGTGCCTTGCAGCAGCAAATCGTGTTGCGGCGCTTTGCGCAATGCTGGCCATCCGAGATAACGCGCGAAGCAGGCCCCGCGAAGAGTACCGTTCATATTGAACTTATAAGAAGGAGTGCAGAACAATGCGCCCTGAGATTGAACGGGAAGGTCACGACAGGACAATCGATTTGGTCGCGGTCATCGCCTTGCTGATCGCTGTGTTTGGATCGATCTGCTATTTAAGCAGCCCGTCCAGCGAGCAGATCACCACGGCCTTCATCGTGCCAAGCCAGTCCGTACGCTGGTGACCGAGTGCCGTCGAATTATGCATATCGCGTTTTGCGGGACCGATGGTAGGCGATGACGGGATCGAACCGCCGACCTGTCCCGTGTAAAGGGAATGCTCTACCGCTGAGCTAATCGCCCGTGAGGTGCATTTAGCGCACCGAACCCCTCGCGCGCAAGGCGGCGAACAACTCGATCTCGCCGAAACGGTTGCGCCTAAGCCCGCTCTTCAAAAATCATCGCCAGATGCACGATGGTCTGAACAGCCTTTTCCATGTCTTGGCGGCTGATCCATTCGGTGCGGCCGTGGAAGGCGTGTTCGCCGGCGAAGATGTTGGGGCAGGGCAGGCCCATGAAGGACAGCCGTGAGCCGTCGGTGCCGCCGCGGATGCTGGTGCGCTTCGGCACGAGGCCGGTGCGGCGGATCGCCTCCAGGGCGTAATCGACGATGTGCGGATGTCGGTCGATCACCTGCTTCATGTTGCGGTATTGCTGCTTGATCGCGACCGTCGCGGTCGAGTGCGGATAATCCCGCATCACGTCATCGACGATGGATTGCAGCAGCGCTTCCTTTTCCGCGAGGCCGTCGTCGGTGAAATCGCGGACGATGAAGCTCACCTTGGCTTTTTCCAGCGCGCCGGAAATGCCGATCGGATGCAGAAAGCCCTGTTTGCCGTCGGTGGTCTCCGGCGAGCAGGAATCCTTCGGCAGGCGGTCGACGATGGCCGCGGCGATCTTGATGGCGTGCTCCATTTTGCCCTTGGCAAAGCCGGGATGGGTGCTGACGCCTTCGATGGTGATCACGGCACCATCGGCGGAAAACGTCTCATCCTCCAGATGCCCGGCGGTTTCGCCGTCCACGGTGTAGGCGAAATCGGCACCGAGCTTTTTCAGATCGACCTTGTCGACGCCGCGGCCGATCTCTTCGTCCGGCGTGAACAGGATCTTGATGGTGCCGTGTTTGATATCAGGATTGGCGATCAGGAACCGCGCGGCATCCACGATCTCGGCGAGGCCGGCCTTGTTGTCGGCGCCGAGCAGCGTGGTGCCGTCCGAGGTGACGATGTCATGGCCGATCTGGTCGGCGAGCGCGGGATTGTCGGCCACGCGGATCACCTGCGTGGTGTCGCCCGGTAGCACGATGTCGCCGCCTCGATAGTTCTTCACGATCTGCGGTTTGACGTTGGCGCCGGTGCAGTCCGGCGAGGTGTCCATGTGCGAGCAGAAGCAGATCACCGGGACTTTTTTGTCCGAGGTCGCCGGGATCGTCGCATAGACGTAGCCGTGCTCATCCATGTGAGCATCGACGAGACCGATCTCCTGCAATTCTTTCGCGAGGAGGCGGCCGAGGTCTTTTTGTTTGTCGGTGGAGGGGCAGGTGGGCGAGGTCGGATCGGATTGGGTGTCGATGACGACGTAGCGCAGGAAGCGCGCGGTGACGTCGTGGGTGAAATTGATGGACGATGTCGCTGTCAAAATTCACCACTCCACGCCCGAGACCTGACAAGGCAAAACGTTCATTCCGGGCCGGGCGACGCCGCGGCCCGGAATGATAAGCTGGTGCAGAAAGGCGTCGATCAGACGGCTTCCTTCAACTCCTTGGCGGCGCGGAAGGCGACTTTCTTGCTGGCCTTGATCTGGATCGCTTCGCCGGTGGCGGGGTTGCGGCCCATGCGGGCGGCGCGCTTGCGGACCTGGAGGATTCCGAGGCCGACGATGCGGATCCGCTCACCTTTCTTGAGGTGCTTGGTGATGCGGCCGACCATGTCGCCGAGAATGGCTTCGGTCTGCTTCTTCGACAATTCGTGCTCTTCGGCCAAGGCGGCAGCGAGATGCTTGAGCGTGACGGTGGGCGGGGTGACCGCTTTAACGGTGGAGGTCGCGGTGACTGCTTTTTTCGCCATGTTTTTGGCCCTCTTCGTTGGTGTCAGTCTGGAAAGATGAGACGTAGCAGGGCTTAAACGATTCGGGGCCGCGGTGCCTACGCTGTTTTGCCTGAAAACAGGGGCTTATTTGCATCGACCGCCATAAAAAGGCCTGATGGCAGCGGGTTTCGCAACGTCCTTGACTTCAAATGGTCACCCCTTTATGTCCACCTCCACTGCGGGATTTTAGACGATCCACGCGGGAGTAGCTCAGTTGGTTAGAGCGCTGCCCTGTCACGGCAGAGGTCGCGGGTTCGAGTCCCGTCTCTCGCGCCATTCCATTCGGGAATGGTCGCGCCGCACCCGAATTCCTCCATCGATTCAAACAGCCACCGTGATCTCTCGGCGGCAATGGCGTCCGGGTTAGGGCAGATCCCCAAGGGGGCTGCGGCGCTCAACCCGCCAACGCGAGTGTTGCACTCGCACCGACGAACGAGCCGCGCCCGCCTTTGTCGTTCAGAACGAATCCGCCAGCGCGATTTCCTGCTTCAGCGCCTCGATCCGCCTGGCTGCTTCGGCGCGGGTGAGGTCCGGCGCGAACAGCTTTGGCTGATAGGCCTCGATCGCCAGCGATTTCAGCGTCAGGGCCTGGCCGCGGCTCATCGGGGCGGCGAGGCGGTCGGGCAAGTCCGTGTAGGTCTGCTCGGTGATGGACAGGGCGGTGCGGGCCATTGGAACCTCCAAAATTTCTGTATCGGGCTCAGCGCGTCACTTGCAAAATCGTTCCTGTTTTGTTCTATAGCCCGAATGACCCAACTCGCCAAGCTGAATTTCAGGATTTCGCGGCTGCGCTTCCAGATGCGCGGGATGCAGTCCGACATCCGGCTACTCAGCAATGCCGGGCTGGACTGCGCCAACGCCGCGGCGCGGTTGGCACGGATGCAGGCCGAACTGCTGGCGTTGATCGCCGAGCGCGAGGCGCTGGCATGTCCGGCGTAGAGGAGCCGGCGTCGCTGCGGATCGTCGCGCTGCGCGGCCAGATCGCCGAATCGGGCGCCGCGATCCGACAGCGCCAGGCCAGCATGGACAACGCCACCGCGTGGTTGCTGCTATCGCGAAAACGGGCGGAGCTGGGAGGGCTGTTGCAACGCCGGGCGGGCGCGGAATGAGGTCGGCTTGCGCGCTTCCTCTTGCGTGTGCGCATGTTGTAGCTACGACGTAGAGAGCGACGCGGCGCATCCCAGCCCTCAACATCCCTTGTCTTGCGCCTGTTGTTGCGCTGCGCTAAGCCTCAGAACCATTCCAATGTTCGAATCTGTGGCCGAATCCTGGCCGCGGGGATAGGGATCGCCGATGAACGGCATCTTGCAGAATTATCTTCCTCTTGTGGTCTTTATCGGCATCGCGACCTTCATCGGCGTGGCGCTCCTGATCGCTCCCTTCATCGTCGCCTACCAGCAGCCGGATCCGGAAAAGCTGTCCGCCTATGAATGCGGATTCAATGCTTTTGACGACGCCCGCATGAAATTCGACGTGCGGTTCTACCTGGTGGCGATCCTGTTCATTATCTTCGATCTCGAAGTTGCGTTCCTGTTTCCCTGGGCGGTGGCCTTCGGCAAGCTCGGGGCTACCGGGTTCTGGTCGATGATGGTGTTCCTTGGCGTTCTCACCGTCGGCTTCGCCTACGAATGGAAGAAAGGCGCGCTCGAATGGGATTGAGCCCCGTTGCCACCCGTCCTGGTCTTGTCGCGCCGGCAGTCTCGCAGGCCGCGACCGGGATCGTTGACCCCTCGACCGGCAAGCCGGTCGGCGCCAACGATCCGTATTTCCTCGAGGTCAATCACGAGCTGTCCGACAAGGGCTTCTTCGTCGCCGCGACCGACGACCTGATCACCTGGGCGCGCACCGGCTCGCTGATGTGGATGACCTTCGGTCTGGCGTGCTGCGCCGTCGAGATGATGCAGGTCTCGATGCCACGTTACGACGTCGAGCGATTCGGCTTCGCGCCGCGCGCTTCCCCGCGGCAGTCCGACGTCATGATCGTGGCGGGCACCCTGACCAACAAGATGGCCCCGGCGCTGCGCAAGGTCTACGACCAGATGCCGGAGCCGCGCTACGTCATCTCGATGGGCTCCTGCGCCAATGGCGGCGGCTATTACCACTATTCCTATTCGGTGGTGCGCGGCTGCGACCGCATCGTACCCATCGACATCTATGTGCCCGGCTGCCCGCCGACGGCAGAAGCGCTGCTCTACGGCGTGCTGCTGTTGCAGAAGAAGATCCGCCGCACCGGCACGATTGAACGCTAAGGCTTTGTCATGGACGATGTGAGGCTCGACAACCTGGGTCAGACGATTGTCGCGGCGCTACCGGGCGCCGCACTCGCGCACGGCGTTGCGTTTGGCCAGCTGGCGCTGACGGTCGAGACCTCGAAAATCGTCGACGTCGTGCGTTTCCTGCGCGACGATCCCGGCTACCGCTTCGTCAGCTTCATCGACGTCACCGCGGTGGACTATCCCGGCCGCGAGAGGCGTTTTGACGTCGTCTACCATTTGATGTCCCCGACGCTGAACACGCGAATCAGGCTCAAGGCCGAAGCCTCCGAAACCACCCAGGTGCCCTCGATCATTTCGGTGTTTCCTGGCGCCGACTGGTTCGAGCGCGAGGCCTACGATCTCTACGGCGTGATTTTCGTCGGCCATCCCGACATGCGTCGGCTGCTCACCGACTACGGCTTCGACGGCCATCCCCTGCGCAAGGATTTCCCGCTCTCGGGCTTTGTCGAGGTCCGTTACGACGACCAGGAAAAGCGCGTCGTCTACGAGCCTGTGCGGCTGAATCAGGAATTCCGCAAATTCGATTTCCTCTCACCCTGGGAAGGTGCCGATTACACCATTCCGGGTGACGAGAAGGCGGACGTGAAGCCATGAACGAGCAGCCCAAAGAACGTAACTTCACGATCAATTTCGGACCGCAGCATCCGGCGGCGCATGGTGTGTTGCGCCTCGTACTGGAGCTCGACGGCGAAGTGGTCGAGCGCGTCGATCCGCATATCGGCCTGCTTCATCGCGGCACCGAAAAACTGATCGAGCAGAAGACCTATCTGCAGGCGATTCCCTATTTCGACCGGCTCGATTACGTCGCGCCGATGAACCAGGAGCACGCCTTCTGCCTGGCTGCGGAAAAGCTGCTCGGCATCACCGTGCCGCGCCGCGGCCAATTGATCCGCGTGTTGTATTGCGAGATCGGCCGCATCCTGTCGCATCTCTTGAACGTCACCACGCAGGCGATGGACGTTGGTGCACTGACCCCGCCGCTGTGGGGATTCGAAGAGCGCGAAAAGCTGATGGTGTTCTATGAGCGCGCCTCCGGCAGCCGCATGCATGCGGCGTATTTCCGGATCGGCGGCGTGCATCAGGACCTGCCGCCCAAACTGATCGACGATATCGACGCCTGGTGCGAGCCGTTCCTCGGCGTCGTCCAGGATCTCGAAACACTGCTCACCGGCAACCGCATCTTCAAGCAGCGCAACGTCGATATCGGCGTGGTGTCGCTGGCGCAGGCCTGGGAGTGGGGTTTTTCGGGTGTGATGGTGCGCGGCTCCGGCGCGGCCTGGGATCTGCGCAAGGCGCAGCCCTATGAATGCTACGCCGAGATGGATTTCGACATTCCGATAGGCAAGAACGGCGACTGCTACGACCGCTACTGCATCCGCATGGAAGAAATGCGCCAGTCGGTGCGGATCATGAAGCAGTGCATCGCAAAGCTGCGTGCGCCGGACGGGCAGGGCCCGGTCGCGGTCGAGGACCACAAGGTATTTCCGCCACGGCGTGGCGAGATGAAGCGCTCGATGGAAGCGCTGATCCACCACTTCAAGCTCTACACCGAAGGTTTTCGGGTGCCGGAAGGCGAGGTCTACGTCGCCGTCGAGGCGCCGAAGGGCGAGTTCGGCGTCTATCTCGTCTCCGATGGCACCAACAAACCCTACAAGTGCAAGATCCGCGCGCCGGGCTTTGCCCATCTGCAGGCGATGGATTTTATCTGCAAGGGCCATCTGCTGGCCGACGTCTCGGCGATCCTCGGCTCGCTCGACATCGTGTTCGGAGAGGTCGATCGGTGATTTCCGCGCAGCCTCCTATCCAGTTTGACCGGGCCTCCGGCGTTCTCCAGGGCGTGAATCCCTGGGAGCGCACGATTGCCTTGGCGCTGGTGGCAGGTTGCAAGCTGTCGTCGTCGTTCTCGCATCGCGGCTACAACATGTGCGCCAATCTGCTGCGCAAGACGCTGCCCGAGCGCGACATCGTGGTGAAGCTCAACCCCGACGCGCTGTTCGCATTTCCCTATGGCGACGGCTACTGGAGCAAGCTGCTCAATCAGACGTTTTCGTATGAGGATGAGCTGGAGCTGCTGTTCCGGGATTCGGTCGACGTCGATTACACGCTGCTCGATTGCGGCGCCAACTACGGCTACTGGTCGGTGCTGGTGTCGAGCGCACCGTTCGGTTCGCACAGGGCGATCGCGATCGAGCCGTCGGCGCTGAATTTCGCCAAGCTGGCCAACAACGCGAAGATCAATGGCGGCCGGTTCGAGCCGATGAAGTGCGCGATCGGTGCCGAACGCGGCACCGCAAGATTGTCCGGCACCAAGCATGAGGCGTTCAGCATCGCTGGCGATGCCAGTGCCGGCGGCGAAGAGGTCCCGGTGCTGGCGCTCGACGATCTGCTCGACGAGGGCAAGGTCTCGCCGACCGGAAAATTCCTGATCAAGCTCGACGTCGAAGGCGTCGAGATCGAAGCCATCAAGGGCGGCACGCGATTGCTGCAAGCCGACTCGGTGATCATGTGCGAAGAGCACGGCAATGACCGCGCCCACACGGTGTCGCGCTACATCCTCGATCACACGCCGTTGCAGCTGATCGTGCACGATCCCGTCAGCAACCGTTTCGAGACCGTGACCGAACTATCGATCCTGGATCGCATCAAGGTGTCCACCCACGTCGGCTACAACGTGTTCGGCACCGCAAGTGCGTTCTGGCTCAACCGTATCAACAGCCTGAATGCGAGCGCTGCGCGCCGCACTCAATGAGAGACTAGACAATGTCCGTCCGCCGCCTGGCACCGAAAGAACTGCAGCCCGCGACCTTCAGCTTCACGCCGGAGAATCTGGCCTGGGCGAAGCAGCAGATCGAAAAATATCCGCCGGGCCGGCAGGCCTCCGCGGTGATCGCGATCCTGTGGCGGGCGCAGGAGCAGCACGCCGGCTGGGTCCCGGAAGCATCGTTGCGCGTCGTCGCCGACATGCTGCAGATGCCCTATATCCGCGTGCTCGAAGTCGCGACCTTCTACACGATGTTTCAGCTGCAGCCGGTCGGCAAGAAGGCCCACATTCAGGTCTGCGGCACTACGCCGTGCATGCTGCGTGGCGCCGGCGACATCATCGACGTCTGCCAGCACCGCATCCACCACGATCCGTTCCATCTGTCTGAAGATGGGGATTTCAGCTGGGAGGAGGTCGAGTGCCTCGGCGCCTGCGTCAACGCTCCGATGGCGATGATCTGGAGCGACACCTATGAAGACTTGACCAAAGAGAGCTTCAACAAGCTGATCGATGGCTTCGCCGCCGGAACGCCACCGAAGCCGGGCTCGCAGATCGGCCGCCAGTTCGCCGCCCCTGAAGGCGGTGCGCGCACGCTGATCGGCGGCGGCGCGATGACGCGCCCGCCCATCGAGCCCGACGCGCCGAAGGAGCCGGCGCTCGCCGGTGGCGATGCCAAGAAGCCGACCAAGGCCGCCAGCGACCGCGAGAGCCCGGCGCCGAAAGCGCCTGCGGCTGATGCGACCAAGGACAATCCGCCTTCCGGTTCTGGCTCCAAGAAGGCGCCGAAGAAATGACGTTTGATCCGGTGACATCCGCCAAGCAGACAGGTGCCGCAGCGATGAACAAGTGGCTCTACATCGCCCTGCACGTCGCTGCGGCCATGACTTTCATTTTCCTGCTGCAGCGTTTCTTTTTGAACGCCACGCTTGAATCAAGCCTGCTGTGGGCGGTGGTATTCGGCGGATGCGCCGCGATCCTCGCCTACAAGCAAGCCAATCGCTGATCGAGGAAGCCATGCTCGACGACCAGGACCGCATCTTCCGCAATCTCTACGGCCTCGAGGACTGGGGCCTTGAGGGCGCACGCCGCCGCGGCAGTTGGGATGGCACCACGGCCATCCTCGACAAGGGCCGCGACTGGATCGTCACCGAGATGAAAGCCTCGGGCCTGCGCGGCCGTGGCGGGGCGGGTTTCCCGACCGGCATGAAATGGTCGTTCATGCCGAAGGAATCCACGGATGGCCGGCCGAGCTATCTCGTGGTCAATGCCGACGAGTCCGAGCCCGGCACCTGCAAGGACCGCGAGATCATGCGGCACGATCCGCATCTGCTGGTCGAAGGCTGCCTGCTCGCAAGCTTCGCGATGGGTGCGCACGCCTGCTACATCTATGTGCGCGGCGAGTTCATCCGGGAGCGCGAGCATCTGGAGGCCGCGGTCGCCCAGGCCTATGAAGCAAAGCTGATCGGCAAGGACAATATCAACGGCTTTCCGTTCGACCTCTATGTGACGCACGGCGCCGGCGCCTATATCTGCGGCGAGGAAACCGCGCTCTTGGAAAGCCTCGAAGGCAAGAAGGGCCAGCCGCGCCTGAAACCGCCGTTTCCGGCCAATGTCGGCCTCTATGGCTGTCCGACCACCGTCAACAATGTCGAGTCGATCGCGGTCGCGCCGGATATTTTGCGGCGCGGCGCGGCGTGGTTTGCGGCCATCGGCCGGCCCAACAATGTCGGTACCAAACTGTTTTGCATCTCCGGCCATGTCGAGCGGCCCTGCAACGTCGAAGAGGCGATGGGGATCCCGTTTCGCGAACTGATCGAGCGCCATTGCGGCGGCGTCCGCGGTGGCTGGGATAATCTGAAAGCGGTGATCCCGGGCGGCTCCTCGGTGCGGATGGTGCCGGCGGAACAGATCATCGACACCCCGATGGATTTCGACAGCCTCGGCAAGCTGCGCTCCGGTCTCGGCACCGCCGCGGTCATCGTGATGGACAAATCGACCGACCTGATCCGGGCGATCGCGCGGATTTCCTATTTCTACAAGCACGAGAGCTGCGGCCAGTGCACGCCGTGCCGCGAGGGCACGGGGTGGATGTGGCGGGTCCTGACCCGGATGGCCGAGGGCCGCGCCCACAAGCGCGAGATCGACATGCTGCTGGAGGTGACGAAACAGGTCGAGGGTCACACCATCTGCGCACTTGGCGATGCCGCGGCATGGCCGATCCAGGGCCTGATTGCGCATTTCCGTCACGAGATCGAGGCGCGGATCGACGAATATTCGCGGAAAGCCGACGTCGACGACGCCGGCATTCTCGATCCGGCGCACATGGTCGCGGCGGAGTGAGATCGATGTCGCAACCGAGCATTTTCTGGTGGCAGAGATTCGGGACGCTGGCGCAGATGGCGCAGGCGGCCGTGGCGCTGCTCGGCTTCGTTGCGATCCTTTTTCAAATCAATGAAATCCGCTCCAACAACCGCGCGGC
>JAQGKA010000358.1 GCA_028290355.1 Tardiphaga sp.
ACATCACGCTCTCGGATCTTGTCGGCGAAATCGACAAGAACCGCCAGCACGGCAACCTGTCATCCGCCATCCGTCTTTACGTGCTGGCGCATTACCAAACGCAACCGGCGATGGCGAGCGCGGGAGATTAACTCTCGCGGTCCCGGTGTCTTCGCTGTTTCGACAGAGTGAGGCTGTTGACGCAGCGGTAAAGGCGTCGAGAACTTCGATCATGACGAAGCGGGGCTGCTGCCTTGCCTGAGATGTCATGCGCTCTTCAAAGGATTTGCCGCCGCCTGTAAGGGAAGTCGGGCAGCGCTTTCGCGTCTAGCGACGGCCTATCGAACAGAGGCGTACGCAATCGCCGATCTGTCAGACCGCCGGTCTTCTCTCTCCCTCCCTACTCCATGTCGGAAAACGAACAGCGCAATGTCGCGACGCCATGATCGTGCAGCAGCCGATTGCTGCTGGATGTGCTTGGCGCAAGTCGGCTTGGCGGACCGACGCGAGTCGCGTAGTCGATGCGGAAATCGCCCCTCAGTGTCAGAATAGAATGCACTCTTGTCTGCCGGTACTGCGCGAACGAGAGCATATGGAACGTTACAATCGTCGGTCTCCCAAACATCTGGTGCTTGACTAGTTCGAAAAAAGAACTGATGCTCTCCGCAACGGATGGCTTTGCCGACAGCCGACACAGGCTGGACAAGGACCGTCAACAGGCGCCGGGCAAAGACCCGGTACGCGGGAGAGAAACATGTTGCTACGCCATTTCACACGGGCGCTTGGCCTGCTTGTTGTATGCGCGACACCGGCGCTCGCTGCAGAACTGCCGGGCGTCACGGCTACGGAAATCAAGATCGGATCGATCTTCCCCTTCAGCGGCCCGGCGTCGTCGCTTGGCAATACCGGGAAAGGCCTGATCGCCTACGTTAAATCGATGAACGACCGCGGCGTCGTCAACGGTCGCAAGATCGATCTCGTTGCCTATGACGACGCCTATAGTCCGCCAAAAGCGGTCGAGCAGGCGCGCAAGCTGGCCGAGAGCGACGAGGTCGCCTTCATGTTCGGTCAATTGGGGACGCCCGGAAACGCCGCCACCATCAAGTATCTGAACGCCAAGAAGATACCCGACGTGTTCATCGTGACGGGCGCCAATAAATTCGCGAACTTCCAAGAGTATCCATACACGACAACCGGACTTCCCAGCTACGACACCGAAGCGCGGGTCTACGCCAAGTTTGTGGGCAAGACACTCCCGGACGCAAAGATCGCCATCCTCTATCAGAACGACGATCTCGGGAAGGACTTCGTAACCGCCTTCAAGGATGTCTTGAAGGAGAAGGCCGCAACGAAGATCGTGGCCATCAGCTATGAGACCGCGGATCCGACCGTGGACTCGCAGATCGTGAACCTGAAGGCGTCTGGAGCGGGCGCGTTGCTGATTGCGGCGACGCCGAAGTTCGCCGCACAGGCGCTCCGCAAGCTGCACGACATTGGCTGGAAGCCGCTGACCATGATCAACATGGTTTCGAGCTCCGTCTCCGCCACCCTGCAGCCCGTCGGTCTGGACAAGGTTGAGGGGATCGTCTCGGCGGCTTTCTTCAAGGATCCCAACGACACCAAGTGGGCGGCCGACGCGGGCATGAAGGAATATCGCGCCTTTTTCGACAAGTATCTTGCGGGATCCGATTTCGCGGATCTGAACTACCTCACCGGCTTCCAGCAGGGAGTAATCCTGGAGCAGCTTCTCAAACAGTGCGGCAGCGACCTGACGCGCGAAAACGTCGCGAGGCAGGCAAGGAACATCAAAGATCTGCAGATTCCCACAGCGCTTCCCGGAATCTTGGTCAACACGGACGCCGGCAACAGCAAGGCCTGGACGCAGCTTCAACTGCAGCGATGGAACGGCAAGGTGTGGGAAGCCTTCGGCGACGTGCTCAGCGGCGCGGAGTGAAGCTCGACGGCGTAGCGGTCGTGCTTACCTCAGCGCTTGGCGCGGGGCCGAAACCGGGAAGCCCACAAGACCAAAAGGATGATGACATGTCAGGTCCACTCAAAGGCGTCCGCGTACTCGATCTGACGGCCGTGGTGTCGGGTCCATTCGCGACCATGTTCCTGGCAGACCAGGGTGCGGACGTGATCAAGATCGAGCCGATCGGCGGGGACAGTGCCCGGCGCAGCCGTGCCGCAATCGACAAGGCCGGCGAATTTTCAGCCCTCTTCATCTCATCCAACCGCGGCAAGCGATCGCTGTCCATCGACGTGAAGAGCGACGCTGGCCGCGAAGTTCTGGCCAAGCTCGTCGCTCCGTCCGACGTGCTGGTGCAGCACTTCCGGCCGGGCACGATGGAGCGGCTCGGCCTCGGCGCTGACGAGCTTCGAAAACGTCACCCGCGCCTGATCTATGTCTCCATCAGCGGGGTCGGAGACACCGGGCC
Organism: Tardiphaga sp.; assembly: GCA_028290355.1. Classification (GTDB taxonomy): domain Bacteria; phylum Pseudomonadota; class Alphaproteobacteria; order Rhizobiales; family Xanthobacteraceae; genus Tardiphaga. The sequence continues at coordinate 2,418 of JAQGKA010000358.1, forward strand.
GTACGTCAAGAAGCGGGTCTACGATCCCATCGTCCAGGGACTTTCGGGCTTCGCTGACATCCAGTCGCAGCCGGTCACCAACCGCCCCCAGATGATCCGCACCATCGTGTGCGACAAGACGACGTCGGTGTACACCGCCCAGGCGGTGTCGGCCGCGCTCTATGCCCGCGAGAAGACAGGGAAGGGCGATCACATCCAGGTCGCCATGCTCGACGTCATGATCTCGTACCTGTGGCCCGAAGGCATGATGCAGTACACGGTCGTGGGCGCGGAAGCGGCAGCCGGCGACCCGAACGACCGGCCGGACCTCGTGTTCAAGACGAGCGACGGCTACATCACCGCGGGCACCATTTCGGATTCCGAGTGGCAGGGATTCTGTCGGGCCTCCGGCGATCCCGAACTCGCCAAGGATCCACGCTTCGCCACGCCCGCGAGCCGTTCGGTGAACGCGACGGCGCGCATCCACAAGATGGCCGAATACATCGCGCAGCACACAACGGCGGAATGGCTGGAGCGTCTCGATGCCGCCGACGTTCCTTGCGCGCCGATCTTGCGGCGTGGCGAGATCATCCACAACGAGCAGGTCGTCGCGCGCGGCATCATTGCCGAATTCGACCAGCCCTCGGTGGGCCGCGTCCGGCAGCCGAAGCCTGCCGCGCGCTTCGAGGTCAACGAGGCCGTCATCGGCGGGCCGGCCCCGCGCGTGGGCCAGCATTCGAAGGACGTGCTGCTCGAGCTTGGATACAGCGATAGCGACATCGAGAAGATGGTGGGGGACCGCGCTGTGCGCATCGCCAGCTAATTCATCACGAAATAAAAAATGGTTCTGGAGGAGACAACATGGTCGAAACCACGAAGGTAGCTCTGCTGGTCGGCGCCGGAGACGCCATTGGCGCCGCCGTCGCGAGGCGCTTCGCGAAAGGCGGATACGCGGTCTGCATAGCACGGCGCGACGCCTCGAAATCGCAGGCACTCGTCGACGAGATCATCGCCTCAGGAGGAAATGCCCGCGCGTTTTCCACGGACGCGCGTCAGGAAGAGAGCGTAAAAAGTCTCTTCGCCGAAGTTGAGAAGAAGGTCGGGCCGATCGAAGTCTGCCTGTTCAACGCCGGCTCGAACGTCAACAAACCGCTCCTGGAGACCACCGAAAAGCTGTTTTTCAAGGCGTGGGAGCTGGCGTGCTACGCAGGCTTCCTGGTTGGCCGGGAAGCGGCGAGCTACATGACGGCCCGCGGCCGCGGGACCATGCTGTTCACGGGCGCGACCGCGAGCGTCAAGGGCCGCACTGGGTTTACGGCTTTCTCCTCCGCCAAATTCGCCCTGCGCGCCATCGCGCAGTCCATGGCGCGGGAGCTCGGCCCGAAGAACATCCATGTCGTCCACCTGCTGATCGACGCTGGCGTGGACAGCGAGGCGATCCATCAGCGGATGAAAGCCGCCAAGGGAATATCCGCGGCCGACATTCCGCCGGACAGCCTGACCAAGACCTCGTCAATCGCCGAGGCCTACTGGTTCGCGCACCACCAGAGAAGGGACGGCTGGACCCATGAGCTTGACCTTCGTCCGTCGGTGGAGACCTGGTAATGGGTGAACAACTCGTTCTCTGGGGCATCGGCACGTCACGGACGATCCGCGCCCACTGGGCGCTTCACGAACTCGATCTGCCGTATGAATCACGGCCGATCCTTCCCCGCTCCGGAGAGACCAAGACGCCGGAATACACAGCGCTCAACGCCAGGCAGAAGATACCGCTGCTGGTGGACGGCGACTTCCGGATCGGCGAGAGCGCCGCGATCGTCGCCTACCTGTCGCAGAACTATTCCACGCCGGAGCACGTGCTGATTCCCGAAGGCAAGTCGCTGCAGGCCAGGTGGCTGGAATGGTGCTTCTTCGTAGTGGCGGAACTCGATTCGACCAGCCTCTACGTGATGCGCCGCCACGGCACCATCAACGGCCTCGCGCATATCTACGGAGAATCTCCTGCCGTGGTGACGAAGGCTGGCGAATACTTCCGCGACCAGCTCCGGCATGTCGACGTCGCGCTGTCGGATGGCCGCACCTATCTGATGGGCGATCAGTTTACGACGGCAGACATCATTCTCACGACATGCCTGACATGGGCCATCGATTACGGGGTGGGGATCTGCGACAGCGCGATGCCGTATCTGGAACGCACCAAAGCCAGGCCCGCCTACCAACGGGCGGCGTTGGCCAACAAGCCTAAAGCTTTAGCTTGCAGTTGACAGGTTCTAAAAAAGAACCGACTAATTCCTTACGGCAAAAAGCCGCAAAAGCCGCAATCGAAGATTGCCCGCGACCGCCAGACAGGTGGCCGCTTCAAGGGAGGACACATCATGCGCTCAGCGTCGAAGATGGCGGCTGCAATATCGCTCGCTTGTATTCTCGGAGGGCCGGCGATGGCCGCCGACAGTCCAGGGGTGACCGCCACCGAAATAAAGATCGGTGGGATCTTTCCTTTCAGCGGCCCGGCCTCTTCGATCGGCCTTACAGGCAAGGGCGTGGTGGCATATGTCCAGTCGATCAACGACCGCGGCGGCATCAACGGGCGCAAGATCAACTACCTCGCCATGGACGACGCCTACAGCCCTCCCAAGGCCGTCGAGCAGGCGCGAAGGTTGGTGGAGAGCGACGAGGTCTCCTTTATCTTCGGTCAACTCGGTACGCCGGGAAATACGGCGGTGGCCAAGTATCTCAAGACGAAGGGCGTCCCGAGCATCGCCATCGTGAGCGGTTCGAGCAAATTCACGGACGTCAAGGAATTCCCGCTGACCACGACGGGTCTCGTCAGCTACGACACCGAGGGAAAAATCTACGCAAAATTTCTGAGCAAGGCTTTGCCGACCGCGAAGTATGCCATTCTCTACCAGAATGACGACCTGGGTAAGGACTACGTGAATGCGTTCAAGTCCTTCCTGAAAGCCGATTTCGACAAGAGAGTGGTGACGGCGGCCTATGAAGTCACCGAGCCGACCGTGGACTCCCAAGTCGTGAGCCTGAAAAGTTCGGGCGCCGAAGCCTTCTTCATCGCCGGCACGCCGAAGTTCGCGGCGCAGGCGATCCGGAAGGCCGCGGAGATCGGGTGGAAGCCGATCGTGGTCATCAATTTCCCCTCCGGCTCGATCGGCGGAACGCTGCGGCCCGCAGGCCTGGACAAGTCGGTGGGCGTGGTGGTCGGCACCATCAACAAGGATCCGACGGATTCAAAGTGGGCGAACGACGCAGGGATCAAGGATTATCGGGATTTCTTCGAGAAGTATCTTCAGGGCGCGGACTTTGCGAACACCAGCTACCTGACGGGATACATGCACGGAAAGATACTGGAGCAGATCCTGAAGCAATGCGGCGACGATCTCTCCCGGAGGAATATCGTGGCGCAGGCCAAGTCGCTCAAGGATTTCGTCATCGCGGTTGCGGCACCCGGGATCAAGATCAACACGACCGAGGCCAGCAACATGGTCTGGACCCAGATGCAGCTGCAGCGGTGGAGCGGCACGAACTGGGAGCCGTTCGGCGAAATCCTCGACGCAAATTCCGAATGAGGCGGAGCGGTTCTACATGCTCAACGGCAAAGGCCGGCCAAGCGGGCCGGCCTTTGAATTCCACAACGCGGCGGTTGTTGCGTCACGCCGCCCGGTCGGACCGCTTCTTGCTGGGCGCGGGTTTCTTCTCAGGCAGAGCCTGGCGCGCTCCCGGGCCCGGGTGCGTGTGCACCTCCTTGGCGTTCAGGGGTTCCCCGCACTCCGAGCAGATCATCAGCGGGTCGAACATCTTGCCGCAGCTCTTGTGTTCGTGGAGCAGGGGCTTTCCCCGCGAGTCCACCATATGAACGTTACCCCAATGGACGATCGACATGATGATCGGATAGAGGTCGAGGCCCTTCTGGGTGAGGATGTATTCGTAACGCTTTGGCGATTCCATGTAGGGGACGCGTCGCAGCACGCCGAACCGGACCAGCTTCTTAAGCCGCTCCGCAAGCAGGTGACGCGTGATTCCGAGCGACGACTGGAACGCCTCGAACCGGCGCTTTCGCAGAAAGCACTCGCGCAGGATCATCAGGCTCCAGCGGTCGCCGATCACGCAACGGTGCGGGCCAGCGAGCAGGGCTCCTCTTCAAGTGCATCCCATTTCATCCGTCACTCCACTCCTGGACCGCGCCTGACCGGCGCCGTGCCAATCGGCATTCTAATAAGGCACTGATCCAGAGACAATCACCTTATTACCTAAACAGTTCCTTGTGATCTCTAAAATCGATTCGACGATTGACAGTTCTAAAATAGAACTTTAGGTTTTGGGCACAAAGACGCATGCCGGCGGGCCAGCGTGCACATAACAGGCATAAGGGGAGAAGCGCCGTGACCGTTCCGTTGAAGGTCGAATTCCAGTTCGATTTCGGAAGCCCCAACGCCTATCTCGCAGAGATTGCGCTGCCCGGCATCGAGAAGCGCACCGGCGCGAAGTTCGAATACGTGCCGGTCCTGCTCGGCGGGATTTACAAGGCGACCGGTAATATGTCGCCGGCGGATTCGCTGCGCGGCATCAAGAACAAGCCGGAATACCAGAGGCTGGAAACCGAGCGGTTTCTGCGCCGTCACGGAATCACCAAGTTCAAATACAACCCGTTCTTCCCCGTCAATACGCTGATGTTGATGCGCGGCGCCGTCGCGGCGCAATTCGAAAACGTCTTCGAGCCCTATTTCCGGGCGGCGTATCATCACATGTGGGAAGAGCCCAAGAAGATGGACGACGTCGAGACGTTTCGCGCTGCCTTCAAGTCTTCGGGCATCGACATCGACATGCTGATCGCGCGTGCGCAGCAGAACGACGTGAAGCAAAAGCTGATCGAGGACACCAACGACGCAGTCGAGCGCGGTGCGTTCGGTTCGCCGACGTTCTTCGTCGGCAATGAAATGTTCTTCGGAAAGGACAGCCTGCGGGACGTTGAAGATTCGATCGTCGAGCAATCTTCCGCACTTCAGGCGAAGCGAGCGTAATTCCGACAAGCGATCCACCGCAAACCGAAATAGAAGCCGCAACCAAGCGGCTCTTTCTCTGGGAGAATGGCCTTGTTGAAAACGGTAGAAACAGACCCCGCCACCCGGATCCTCGGCGAACTTCCGCGTCGGATCCATCTCGTGATCGACCGGCATGCCACTGACACCCCCGACCGGCCTGCGCTGGTCGAGGACGGCCGCATCTGGACCTATGGCCAGCTTCAACGATCGGTTCGGGACATCGCCGACGGCCTGCGGGCGCTGGGCATCAGGCCGGGCGATCGCATGATGATCGTCAGCGAGAACAGCATCGCGCTGTCTGGATTGCTGTTGGCCGCGAGCCGGATCGACGCCTGGGCGATCGTCGTCAATCCGCGGCTGTCGCCGCGCGAGCTGGACCAGATCCGCGACCACAGCGGGGCACGGCGGGTCTTCCTGACCGTGGGTGTGTCCAGGGAAGCCGAGGTTCACGCCTCGCGCTACGAGGCGCAGACGGTCGCGATCGGTCCGCTACGGGACATCGCGGTGACGGCGCTGAACGAGAGCACCGCCCCGGAACCGGTCGAAGACAGTCCCAGGGATCAGGTCGCCGTGCTGATCTACACCTCGGGCACGACGGGAACGCCGAAAGGCGTGATGCTGACGCACGAGAACCTGCTGTTCAGCGCGAAGACCACGGCCGAAATCCGCCGCATGACGCCAGCCGACAAGCAGTACATCGTGCTGCCGATCTCGCACATCGTCGGCATTTCCCTGCTGGTGATGACGCTGATGACCGGCGCCACCGTTCGGCTTGTCAGCAAATACGATCCGGCGGCGCTTGCGAAGGCGATCGCTGAAGAGGGCGTCACCATTCTCAACGGCGTCCCGGCGACCTATCAGCGCCTGCTGGAGTATAAGACCATCGCCGGCCTCGAGGCGCTCGATCCGGGCTCGTTGCGCCTCATCGCCGTCGCCGGCGCGCCGTTGGATCTCGATCTGAAATCCCGGGTGCAGCAGGAGCTCGGTCTGCCTCTCCTGAACGGGTACGGAATCACCGAATGCTCGCCCGGCCTCTCCGGCGTCAGGATCGATGCGCCAAGGGACGACCAGGCGGTCGGGCCGCTGCTGCCGGGCATCGAAGCGAAGATCGTCGGGCTGGACGGTGCGCCAAAGCCCGCCGGCGAGGTCGGAGAGCTTCACGTCCGTGGACGCAATGTGATGCGCGGCTATTACCGCGCGCCGGACCTGACGGCGAAGGCGATCGATCCGGACGGCTGGTTCAACACCGGGGACCTCGCGCGCTTCGAAGGCGATTGCCTCTTCATCGTCGGGCGCACCAAGGAAATGATCATTCGCTCGGGCTTCAACGTCTATCCGGCGGAGATCGAGGCGGTGTTGAGTTCGCATGCCTCTGTCGTGCAATGCGCCGTGGTGGGGCGCTCCGTCGAAGGCAACGAAGAGGTCGTGGCTTTCGTGCAGCTGCTCCAGGGTACGGAGACGACCGTCGCAGACCTGATGGCCCACGTGTCGCCGCAGCTCACCTCCTACAAGCGCCCCTCCGAAATCATCGTACTGCCGGCGCTGCCGGCGACATCGACCGGAAAGATCCTCAAGCACAAGCTCGCGGAATCGCTGCGCGGCCAGTGAAGGCCGCTCATTAAAGAAACTAGACTTCGTTCGGGAGAACTCAGTTGGAAAAACGAAACGCAACGGTTGCCGTTGTCGGCGCCGGAGACTTCATCGGTGGTGAAATCGCCAAGAAGTTTGCCGCGGAGGGCTTTACGGTCTTCGTCGGCCGCCGCCAGGGCGACAAGCTCGAACCGCTGATCAAGGAGATCGAGGCGGCGGGCGGCACCGTGTTCGGGCGCTCGCTGGATGCCCGCAAGGAAGAGGAGATCACCAGGTTCATTGCGGACGCCGACGCGCACGCGCCTCTGGAGGTCTGCGTTTTCAACATCGGCGCCAATGTTAATTTTCCGATCGTCGAGACCACCGAGCGGGTGTTCCGAAAGGTCTGGGAAATGGCGTGCCTTTCCGGCTTTCTGGCCGGACGGGAAGCCGCCCGTCACATGCTCGCGCGCGGGAAGGGCAACATCTTCTTCACCGGCGCGACCGCAAGCATGCGCGGCGGCAAGGGGTTCGCCGCGTTCGCCAGCGCGAAGTTCGGCCTCCGCGCCGTGGCGCAGTCGATGGCGCGCGAATTGGGGCCCCAGAACATCCACGTCGCGCATCTCGTCATCGACTCCAGCGTCGACACCGAATGGGTCCGACAGCTGATCGTCAGCCGCGAGGGTGAACAGGCCATCCAGAACCTCGACCCGAACCGCCTGATGCGCCCCGCTGCCGTCGCCGAATCCTATTGGCAGCTTTATCAGCAGCCGCGCGACGCCTGGACGTTCGAACATGAGATCCGGCCCTTCGGCGAGAAGTGGTAGGAGGCGCCGATATGGAATTGAACCTCTCCAGGGAAGACGCGGCCTTTCGCGACGAGGTTCGATCGTTCATCGCCGAAAATTATCCGCAGGAAATGCGGGTACCCAACCCGGAGACCGACCTCAGCAAGGAGCAGTCGCTGCTCTGGCACAAGATCCTGCATAAAAAAGGCTGGATCGCGCCGCTGTGGCCGAAGGAGCACGGCGGCCCCGGCTGGTCGCTGACGCGGCGCTTCATTTGGGAACAGGAGACGTCCCGCGCCGGCACGCTGCCGCCGCTGGCGTTCAGCGTGACCATGGTCGGTCCCGTCATCTACACCTACGGCACCGATGCACAGAAGAACAAGTTCTTGCCCCGGATCCTGTCCGGCGAGGACTGGTGGTGCCAGGGCTATTCCGAGCCAGGCTCGGGATCGGACCTTGCATCGGTGCGGACCAAAGCCGTGCGCGACGGCGACCACTACGTTGTCAACGGCCACAAGACCTGGACGACGCTGGCTCAGCATGCCGACTGGATCTTCTGCCTGGTTCGCACAGACCCGACCGCCAAGGCTCAGGCCGGCATCTCCTTCCTGCTGATCGACATGAAGACCCCCGGCGTCACCGTCCGTCCGATCATCACCATCGATGGGTCGCACGAAGTCAACGACGTCTTCCTCGAAGACGTCCGCGTGCCCGTCGAAAACCTGATTGGTGAAGAGAACAAGGGCTGGACCTACGCGAAATTCCTGCTCGGCAACGAGCGGACCAGCATGGCCGGCATCGGCCGTTCGACGCGATATCTGCGACGCCTGAAGGACATCGTCCGCGCGGAAGTTCTCGAAGATGATCCGAGCTTTGCCGAATTCGTCAGGGACATCGCCCGCGTCGAGCTGGATGTCCTGGCGCTGGAGGCGACCGAACTTCGGGTCGTCGCCCAGATGGCGCGCGGCATCGATCCGGGGCCGGCAGCCTCGCTGTTCAAGATCAGGGGCACGGAAATCTTTCAGCGCATCACCGACCTCACGCACCGCGCCATGGGCAACTACGGCCTCGCGCTGCGCGAACATCCCGCCAGCGACAACGTGTTCATGCCCGGACCCGACTACGGGCATACGGCGGCCGAAAAGTATCTGAACTCGCGCAAGCTCAGCATCTACGGCGGTTCGAACGAGATCCAACGCAATATCATCGCAAAGGCGGTGCTTGGTCTCTGACCGGGCGGAACGGAGCAGCGCACATGGATATCCAATTCACCGAAGAACAGGAATTGCTGCGCAACAGCGTGCAGCGCCTCCTCAAGGATGAATACGATTTCGAGGCGCGCCGCAGGATCGTCGCCAGCGAAGATGGCTGGAGCCGCGCACACTGGAGCAAATTCGCCGAGATGGGATTGCTCGCCACGCCGTTCGCGGAGGAATTCGGCGGCTTCGGCGACGGACCGTTGGCGACCATGATCGTAATGCAGGAGTTTGGCCGCCATCTCGTCGTCGAGCCATTCTTCGAGACGGTCGTATTGGCCGGCGGTCTGATCGAGGCTGAAGGTACCGACGAGCAGCGTCATCAGTTTCTTCCGGAGATCGCCAAGGGCGACGCGGTCTGGGCCCTGGCATGGGCCGAGCAGGGGGCGCGTTACGATCTGAGCAATGTCGCGGCGACCGCGCGCCGCAGTGGCGACGAATACATCCTGTCCGGCGCGAAAGCGACGGTGGTCGGTGCGCCCTGGGCGGACAAGCTGATCGTCTCGGCGCGCACATCCGGCGACCGCCGCGACGGCGACGGCGTCAGTCTTTTCATCGTCGACCGGCAGTCGGCCGGTCTCCATTTGCAGAGCTTCAAGACCATCGACGGCCGGCGGGCGGCGGAAATCACCCTGAAGGACGTGCGGGTGCCTGCCGCAAACCTTCTGGGTGGCGAAGGAAGGGGCGCGGCGATTCTTGAGGATTGCCGGGACCGGGCCATCGGCGCGCTCTGCGCCGAGGCGGTCGGCGCCATGTCGGAACTGAATTCTGCGACGCTCGA
>JAQGKA010000364.1 GCA_028290355.1 Tardiphaga sp.
TGCCGGAGGTGTGTCGTATGATGAACGCCATCTTTTCAGAGGTACAAAACGACGCCGCGACAATGAGGTCGCCCTCGCCCTCGCGATCGTCGTCATCGGTGACCACGACGATTTCGCCATTGGCAAAGGCTTGCAGGACTTCGGGGATCGGATGGGCCATGGCGCGCACTCTGGGGACAGATGAGGACCATATGGCGCAGAGCGGAGGGCGACGCAACCCGTGGGGGCGGATGGGCGCCCTGCCCGCGTTCGCCATGCGGAATTGGCGGCTGGATTCGTCGCCAATCGGTGCCCGCCAGCCCAAACAGCCGGGGATCACCGGTGTCGCGTTGTCTCACAAGGTGACGATATCAGCGCCTTCGATCGCATAGCGCGCATAGCGGAAATCGCGAATGCCGATCAATCCGTCGGCGGTCCAGTCCAGCAGGACGAAATAGCTGGGCTGGCCGGCCGCGTCCTGGGGGTCCGAGACCAGTGCCGCGGCGCGGCCATCCACCATGCCCGGCGCCAGCAGCCAGTCCTGCAGCTTGCCATAGTTGCCGAAATATCTCGAAACTTCGGCGCGCCCCGCCACCTTGTGCCGCGCCACCAGATCGAGCCGGACCTCTTCGGCCAGCATGGCCCTGACGGCGTCGACGTCGCGGGCATTGAAGCGATCGACATAGGCCGTCAGCAGCACCCGTTCGGCTTCGGTGAGGACCGGTATTGGCGCATCGTCGGGCTCGCGCGCCAGTTCACGCAGCCTTGCGCGTCCGCGATGCAGCGTGGCCTTCACGGCAGGTATGGTCGCGTTCATCACGCCACCGACGTCCTCGAGCGAGTAACCGAGTACGTCCATCAGAATGACGCTGGAGCGCTGCCCGACCGGCAGCCGCATGAAAGTGCGCAGGCTGGTGGCGGCGATCTCATGATCTGGCATCGTCGCGGTGAGATCGGACACCATGTCCGGATCCTCGTCGGAATGGATCAGCGCCAGCCGGGCGCGGCGGCGCAGGAAATCCAGCGCGGCATTATGCGCAATGCGAAACAGCCAGCCCTCGGGCTGAAGGATCGGCCCCGCCGCGGCAAACGCCTCAAGCGCCTTGATCACCGCGTCCTGTACGACGTCTTCGCCGTCGATCACCGAGCCGGTCATGCGGGCGCAGTAGCGATGCAGCTTCGGCCTGAGGGCGCCGAGCATGGCTTCGAACGCTTGCTGGCTGATGGCCGCCTGCGCCGCAGATTCCGTCATCGCTCACCCAGCATGCGGTAGTTGCCGACGATCGTTGCCTCGGCTGCTTGCGGCGGCTCGGCGCAGCGCTCCCTGACGCCCGCCTGAAACAGCTTGAACGCGTCGAGCTGCGGCAACGGACTGGCGCCGTCGCCGGTCTCGACGAAGTGAAAGAAGCTGCCATCGCCCAGTGTCAGCACCATGTAGCGAACGCCCTCCGGGGATTTTTCCTGCAACTCGGCGAACACGCCCTCGATCAGCCGGCGGTTCTGCTCGGCGGCGTCGGGTCTGGTCTTGTAGCGTATCAGGGTTCGCTTCATTTGCCTGCTCCGGTTTGGCCCCACCAGTCCGTCCGGACCGGCCGTCTATCGTGAAGACGACGCAGCCCGGGCAAAGGATTCGCCGAAAAAGAATCTTTTTTTGGGAATCCTTTTGGCCGCTCCCGTTCGTCCTTGGGAGGCAACTGGCAGATCTGCCGCAACCGGGACGACGAACATGAAACCACGCGATGAAACGACAACCAAAGGCTGGGTGCTGGCGCTGGCATCCGTCGCCGCCTTCATGGCGGCGCTGGACTCGCTGGTGGTCACCACCGCGCTCGGCACCATCCGCCGCGATCTCGGGGCCTCGATCGAACTGCTGCAATGGACGGTCAACGCCTATAATCTCAGCTTCGCGGTGCTGCTGCTGACCGGTGCCGCGCTTGGCGACCGGTTCGGCCGCCGCCGCCTGTTTGCCGCGGGCCTCGGCCTGTTCGTCGCGGCATCGATCGTCTGCGCCGTCGCCGGCAATATTGGCTGGCTGATTGCGGGACGCGCGCTGCAGGGCTCCGGGTCGGCGCTGCTGATGCCGCTGGCGATGGCGTTGCTCGGCGCCGCATTCCCGCGCGAGGAGCGTGCCAGGGCGCTGGGGATCTTCGGCGGCATCACCGGGCTGGCGCTGATCGTCGGCCCTGTGGTGGGCGGCGCGATCGCCGAGGGCCTCGCATGGCAATGGATCTTCTGGATCAACGTGCCGATCGGCCTCGTGGCAATCCCGCTGGTGCTGCGGCAGATCCCGGAGAACCGCGGCCCCAATGCCGCACTCGACATCGGCGGCCTTGCCTTCATCGGCGGGGCAGCGTTTGCCGTGGTGTGGGGATTGATGCGCGGCAATAGCGGCGGCTGGAGCAGCGGTGAAGTCATGGTGGCGCTGGCGGCGGGTCTGCTGCTGGCGATCGGCTTCGTCGCTTTCGAGTTGCGCGCGGCCACGCCGATGTTGCCGATGCGGTTCTTCCGGATCCGCGCCTTCGCCGCGGGCATCGGCGCCAGCCTGCTGTTCTATGCCGCCATGTATGGCGTGCTGTTCTTCGTGGTGCAGTTCTTCCAGACCGCGCAGGGCTTCGGTGCGCTCGGCGCCGGGCTGCGCATCTTGCCGTGGACGGCAACGTTGTTCGTGTTTGCGCCGCTCGGCGGCCGTCTGGTGAACAGGCTGGGAGAACGCACGCTCGTCGTCGGCGGCTTGCTGCTCCAGGCGATGGGCATGGGATGGATCGCACTCGTCGCCACGCCGGACGCGGCCTATGCGTCCCTGGTGGCGCCGATGATCCTTGCCGGTGCCGGTGTTTCCCTGGCGATGCCGGCGGCACAGAATGCCGTGATCAATGCCGTTGCGGCTTCCGAAATCGGCAAGGCATCCGGCGCTTTCAACATGTTCCGCTTCCTCGGTGGCGCGTTCGGCATCGCCGCCCTCGTCGCGGTGTTCGACCGCGCCGGCAACCTCGATACACCGCTGGCATTCAGTTCCGGATTTGGCGCCGCCGTCAGTGTTGCCGCGGTTCTGTCGGCGATAGGCGCACTCGCCGGACTGGCGCTGCCAGCTCGCCACCCTGCCGCCCGCGCGACCGCTGGTGCCAAGGCATAGATGCTACGGCAGCACTTCGCGGCGCTCGGCGAGTTGCGCGTCCATTTCGGCGCGCTTGTCGTCCAGCAGCCCCTGGTCGGCGGCGTCGATCACCTCGTAGAGCGTGTGGGCATCGCTGAGCCGCGTCACGGTAACGTAGTCCGCTCCGGCGGCGTAGATGTCAGGGACGTCGCTCAGCAGATCGGCGGTCGAGATGATCTTCGCGGTCGGATTGATCGAGCGGACGTGGCGCACCAGCTTTTCGTTGTTGGCGCCCTTCAAGAGCGAGTCGGGCACGCTGAGGATGATGATCTCGGCCTTGCCGACGCCGGCATGGACAAGCGTGTCGACATTGCTGATGTCACCATAGATCACGTGCTGGCCACGCTCGACGAGGGTGCGGAAGACATTGGGATTGAAGTCGACCACGGTGATCTGGTCGAGCAGCGACTGGTTCTGGCGCTCGATCTCGCTGAGCAGCGCGGAGGCTGCGCGGTAGAAGCCGAGGATGACGATGCGGCGGGCGTCGCCATGGCCAGCGTCGTGGCCGGCCTCCTGCTGGCCGTGGTCGAGATCGCGCAGGCCGATCCGCTTCAACGGGCCGATCAGCATGCGGGTGATCTGGTCGCTGCGCATCATCGCGAAAGTGGAGAGCACCGCGAGCAGGACGAAGGCGAAGGATGCGGCGCTGGAGGTCTGGGTCTTGATATGGCCCGCCGCGATGCCGGTCTGCAGCACCACCAGTGAGAATTCGCTGATCTGCGCCAGGTTCAGCGCCGGCAGCAGGCTGGCGCGCAGACCCTGCTTCATCAGGTACAGCGGCGTGAAGGTGGTCAGGATCCGGCTCGCCACGGTGAAGACGGCGATGATCAATGCCAGGCCGATCACCGACAGGTTGGGGATCGGGATCGTCATGCCGACGGCGACGAAGAACAGCGTGATGAAGAAATCCCGCAAGGTCGTCACCTTGGCAGTGACGTCCAGTGCATAGGGGAAGGTGGAGAGCGACACGCCGGCCACCAGCGAGCCCATCTCGCGCGACAGATGCAAACGCTCGGCGATCTCGCCGATCAGGAAGCACCAGGCCAGCGCGCCGAGCAGCACCAGTTCCGGCCGCCGCGCGATCTGGTGAAACAGATACGGCAGAACGTAGCGGCTCAGCACCAAAGCGGTGGCAACCAGCACGCCGACCCGGGCCATCGACAGCACGATGACGCTGACCTGCAGGTCGGCGAGGCTCGGCTGCACCGCGAGGAACAGGATCGCGAAGATATCCTGCAGCACCAGGACGCCCAGCGTGATGCGGCCGGGCAGCGTGTCCAATTCGCGCTTCTCGTACAGCACCTTGACGATGACCACGGTCGAGGACAGCGCGCAGGCGATGCACAGATACAGCGCGTCAAAACCGCCGCCGCCGAGCGGCAGGCCGATGGCCATGAAAAACAGCGCGCCGAGCACGCAGCCGCCGATCAGCTGCCCGCCGGCAGCGAACAGGATGACGCGGCCGGCGCGGACGATCTTCTTCAGATCGATCTCCAGCCCGATCATGAACAGCATGAAGATCAGGCCGAGTTCGGAGATGGTGCTGATCGACTCATCGGACTTGACCAAGCCGATGCCGAACGGCCCAATGACGAAGCCGGCGATCAGATAGGCTAGGATCAGCGGCTGCCGGAAGAAATGCGCGGCCAGCCCGATGCCCCACGCAAACAGGATGCACAGCGTGATATCGCGAATAAGATCGTGCATGCTCCAGCCAGCGAGAGGTGTCGACGCCGCGGCACTCTAAAGGTGCAGACTGCGGGGGCAAAGCGGTAAAATCGAAACGATCGAGAAGCGGGGCGGTCCAACGAGGCAGCCCTCATCAGAAAAACACTGGGGAGACGACCTTCATGACCACGGCACGGTTCGACTATGCGCCCTTGCTACCCGCGGACCTGCCCGCACCGGCGGCAAAATGGACGGGGCTGGCGAAATACAGCTTCATCGGCGGCAACAACGACCCCGACCAGGTGCCGGTGGAAGGCCTGACCGCGGCTGCCACCGCCGTGATGACCCGCGAGGGCCGGACGCTGGCCACCTACGGCCTCGCCAGCGGCCCACAGGGCTATCGTCCGTTGCGCGATTTCATCTCCGGCAAGCTGAAGCAGGACGCCGGCATTGCCTGCACCGCCGACGACATCCTGATCGTGTCCGGCTCGCTGCAGGCGCTCGACCTCGTCAACCAGGCGCTGCTGCAACGCGGCGATACGGTGATCATCGAGCGCGACACCTATCAGGGCGCGCTGACAAGACTGAGCCGGATGGGCGTCAATGTGGTCGGCATCCCGCTCGACGACGGCGGCATGCAGATGGATGCGCTGGCGGCGGCGTTGGAAGACCTCAAGCACCGCGGCATCCGGCCGAAATATATCTACACCATTCCCACGGTGCAGAATCCCACCGGCACCGTCATGCCTGAGGGCCGCCGCTGCGAATTGCTGGCGCTGTCCGAGCAATACGGCGTGCCTATCTTCGAGGACGATTGCTACGCCGACCTGATCTGGGACGGAAACCGGCCGCCGGCGCTGTATGCGATGAGTACGACCGGCGGCGTCATCCACATCGGCTCGTTTTCCAAGTCGATCGCGCCGGCGCTCCGGGTCGGCTACATCGTGGCCCCCTGGGAGATGCTGTCGCGCATGCTGGCGCTGAAGACCGACGCCGGCTCCGGCGCGCTGGAGCAGATGGTGCTGGCGGAATATTGCGCGCCGCATTTCACGGGCCATGTGACAAAGGCGACCCGCGGCCTGCGCGCCAAGCTGGAAACGCTGATGCAGGCGCTGGACCAGCAGTTCGGCACGTCCGCGGAATTCGACGATCCCAAGGGCGGCATCTTCCTGTGGATCAAGCTGCCGGACACCGTCGATACGCTCAAACTGTATCAGGCCGCGCTCAAGGCCGGCGTCGCCATCAATCCCGGCCCGGAATGGT